>DFFV01000044.1 GCA_002371625.1 Ruminococcus sp. UBA3767 | reverse complement strand
ACCCGCCAGCCTTTTTTACGAGAAAAGGCTGGACCGAAAAACCTGTCTTGTCTTTGGCAGGTCTTTAAAGTTTGATAAGACCTATAAATTCTGATTTATGGGAGGAGTAATTATGGCAAGGATATACCCACTTTTCTCGTCAAGTGACGGGAACTGCACATACATAGGCAACGGCAAAAACGGTGTACTGGTCGACGCAGGCGTGTCCTGCAAAAGGATATGCGAGTCGCTCAGCGCAAATGACATCTCAACCGCAGGTATACACGGGATATTTATCACCCACACCCACTCGGATCACGTAAAGGGGCTGAATGTGTTTTTGAAAAAGCACCGCATACCCGTCTACGCAAGCAGGAAAAACATCTCTATACTGCTAGAAAACAAACTCGTTCCCGATACAGCTGAGCTTTACGAGATGAGTGATGAAACGGTCTGCGTGGGGGATTTTTCGCTAAGCGCCTTTGAAACGCTGCACGACACCCCTTCAAACTGCGGTTACAGGATAACCTGCCCGGACGGGAAAATCGCAGCAGTGTGCACCGACCTTGGCATTGTGACACAGACCGTTTGGGAAAACATAAAGGGCTGCGACCTTGTGCTGCTGGAGTCCAACTACGATCCCTATATGCTTGCGCACGGACCTTATCCGCTTGAACTGCAAAGGCGCATAAGCTCGGATCACGGGCACCTTTCAAATCCCGATTGCGCCGATACGCTCGCACAGCTCGTGCGCAGCGGAACAGACAAATTCATCCTCGGGCACCTTTCACAGCACAACAACGATCCCAAAACCGCCGAAAATACGGCTGTCGGCACAATGAGCGATATGCAGCGCAACAAGGATTACCTCCTGCACGTTGCAAATCCCGACGGGAACGGACTGGTGGTGGCGTTTTGATAAAAATAAACCTCATTACCGTCGGAAAGCTCAAAGAGCAGTACTGGCGTGACGCCGTAAAGGAATATCAAAAGCGCCTCAGCACAAGCTGCAAGCTGGAGATAATTGAACTGGCGGAATCAAGGCTGAATGACGATCCGAGCGAAAAGCAGATAGCTGCGGCACTTGAATCGGAGGCAAAGGCAATGCAGCCATACCTCGATATAAAAGGCTCGTACACGGTGGCAATGTGTATCGAGGGCAGGCAGCTGACCAGTGAGGAGCTTTCGCAAAAGCTGGAAGAATGTGCGCTGAACGGTTTTTCAACGGTGAATTTCATCATCGGTTCTTCGTTCGGCATTGCGCCTGCCATAAAGGAAAAAGCGCAGCTGCGCCTTTCCATGTCCAAAATGACATTTCCGCATCAGCTTGCAAGGGTAATGCTTGCCGAGCAGATATACCGTGCATTCCAGATAAGTGCACACTCAAAGTACCACAAATAACTGCCTGAAAG
The DNA here is from genome assembly GCA_002371625.1 of Ruminococcus sp. UBA3767. Taxonomy (GTDB): domain Bacteria; phylum Bacillota; class Clostridia; order Oscillospirales; family Ruminococcaceae; genus Hominimerdicola. The sequence goes on along the minus strand of DFFV01000044.1, from coordinate 16,677 downwards.
GACGATTCAAATGACCGATCATCTGCTATATAAGTGCATCGACAAGTTCGACAGAATGCTTATCAGCGTTGAAAAACTCGAAGATGCACCTCCCCTGCCCGACAGCCTTGTGGTATACCATGTAAAAAACGCCGCAAACTGCGGGATTTCGCCTGTAAAAAAACGCATCAGCGCATGGAGATATTCAAGTGACGGACTTATGCAGATACCCGTTGATGCCGAGCCTGTGCTTCACGCCGAGGAAAGCAGACTTTACCGTGAAAGCGCAGCGGAGTTTTCGATAAACAGGCTCACGGGGAAAGCATATATCGGCATCTACGTCGGTGAAGGGCTGAAAATGGGCTTTGAATACGACGTAAGCGTCAGCGGCACGACATTTTATATCGGCAATGAAAAGGTTATATGGAAGTAAAGATCCGAAAATACGCATAAAAAAGGAGCCAACTGAACGGCTCCTTTTTGTTTCCTCTTCAAATCTCGTCGTTTTCAAACAGCGGTGTAGAGAAATATCTTTCCGCAGTATCGGGCAGCACGGTGACCACTACCTTGCCCTTGCCCAGCTTCTTAGCGAGCTTTTTGGCAGCAGCAACGTTTGTGCCGCTTGAAATACCGCACATTATCCCCTCAAGACGAGCAAGGTCCTTAGCGGTATTTATCGCCTCATCGTCGGTCACGATGTAGATATTGCTGTATATCTCACGGTTGAGATTATCCGGTATAAGTCCGTCGCCAATGCCCATCTGCAAATGCGTTCCTACCGTTCCGCCCGCAAGGATAGCTGCATTTTCAGGCTCTACCGCCCATATCTCTATATCGGGGTACTGCGCCCTGAGCACCTCACCGATACCGCTGATAGTTCCGCCCGTTCCGATGCCCGAGCAGAAACCGTCAATTTTACAGCCCGTTTGTTCAAGGATCTCCACGCCTGTGTGGTACTTGTGCGCCAGCGGATTTGCAGGATTTGAGAACTGCTGAGGAACAAAAACGTTCGGATCTTCCTTAGCCATATTCTCTGCCATTCTCACGCACTCGTCAATGCACTCGCCGATATTTCCCGCATCGTGAACAAGCACGACCTTTGCGCCGTAATGCGCCACGAGCTTGCGCCTTTCCTCACTGACGGAATCGGGCATGATGATGACTGTTTTATAACCTCTCACCGCACCGATCAGCGCAAGACCTATGCCCTGGTTGCCCGAAGTCGGCTCAACGATGATAGTATCCTTATTTATCAGACCCTTTTCTTCAGCGTCCTTTATCATATTGTATGCTGTTCTTGTTTTGATCGAACCGCCGACATTGAGCCCTTCAAACTTTACAAATATCTCAGCGCTGTCCTCATCGACCATTCTGTTCAGCCTGACCATAGGGGTATGCCCCATAAATTCAAGCACGTTGCGATAAACCATAATGCGACCTCCAAAATCAACAGTAATAACAGTATACCACATCCGTGCAGATTTTGCAACTAAAAACAGCTGCCTTGCAGACATTTAGTTACAGTTGTGCGCAGCTGGCTGCCTGTCATGGGAAGTTCAAGCTCACGGGCAGTTTGCGCCCAGCTGTGAAGCCGTTCATTTTCGCCCTTGAAATAGCGGTGCAGCACGACCTTTTTCACAAAGCGGTCGGGGATCAGGCTGACCTTTCTTTCAAGCGAACGTTTTTTTGCCAGCACCTGCGAAAGCCGAAGCCACAGGTCGATAAACTCCGAGGCGGAGCGTTTATAGTACGCCGAGTTTGTAAATTCCGCCTGAAGCCGATTTTCTTTGATGAGCTTTTCAGCCTGTGCCCTTTTTGCAGCCGCTTCAAGTATCTGCTTTTTGAGCATTTTCTCACGATAAACGTAGCTGCGGTACTTGCCAAGCTCCTTAGTAGCGATTTTAAGCTCGCAGCAGCTGTTTTCCTCCTGCTGAGTCTGTTTCATTATAGTGTTATAAACATCAAGCATATCTATTGCAGTAAAAAATTCTTTAGCACCCAATCAGTTCTACCTCCTTAAAGTTAAAAACATACGGTGAATACGGCTGTACGGGGAGACAGCCCGAGCGTGAGAAGTCCACATTTCTCCTGCTCTGAACTAATTGTAGCACATTTGTTCGTATTTGTCAAGAACAAATGTTTGTTTTGGATACATTTATTTGGACACAAAAAAACTCCCGCAAAAGCGAGAGTTTTAAGTGTTTTCCTCAAGGAGTGTACTTAGTACCAAAGGTTATCCCCTCGGAAGCCTCTGCATTTTTAGGAGCATCGGGATACTGACCGATGATCTGTCCTTTTTCAACATCAGCTGATGTTGCCCACTGAGCGAATCCTATATGCGTTTTTTCGTCCATGACGATAGCGGTCGCACCGGTAGCATTTCCGTTATCTCTCAGAGCAGCAATGATCGCAGCAGCAAGTTTTTTCTCATAGGCATCGGTTGCGCTGGATTCAAGATCCTTTATATTGCACTTGAAACTAACGTCATGTGCAACTTCACCCTCGGCAACGATACCTGTTGCAGCAGTTTTTGCTGTTGTAAAGACGAGCTTTGCGTTTGAGTTATAGGATCTCAGCCTTGATTTTTTGACGTAGTTTATCATAGTAGGTATCAGTATTGCAGCAAGCACACCGATAATAGCTATGACAACTACGAGCTCTACCAGAGTAAAGCCCATGCGATTGTTATTTCTACTCATAATTCCCTCCGTGTTTCTGCGCATTCAATGCGCTCCCCCAAAACAACACGTTACATAATTCCAATTTCATTATAGCATATTTTCAGAATTTGTCAAGTAGTACGGGAATATTTTGTAAAGCAGAGTGAACAAAAAGCCGATTTTTGCATAAAAAAAGCAGCCGCTTATTAGCGACTGCTTTTACTTACTTAGTTTTACTAAGGATCTGCTAACTATTAGGTGTTAATAGCTGCGTTGTAAGTACCGAATGTAAGAGACTCAGCCTTGTCAACATCCTTAGGAGCGTTTGGCCACTGACCTGTGATCTGATCAGCTGCTTCGCCGTTTGTCTGCCACTGGCAGTAGTTACCAGCGCTGCCGTCCTTGTCCTTAGGATCGAACTTGAGTGAAACGTAACCTGCGCCGCTCTCGCCGTTGTCCTTCAGAGCTTCCCAAACTGCTGCGTTCAGAGGATGGCTATTGTTGCCCTTGAAATTCTTAACTGCATCATTAGCTACTGTAAGAGTTGAAACAGCATCACCGTCTGCGATCTTGTCAGAAGCCATGTTGTTAACCTGTGTGAAAACGAGCTTAGCGTTTGAGTTAGCTGTTCTCAGTCTTGACTTCTTAACATAGTTCATCATTGTAGGAATCAGGATAGCTGCCAGTACGCCGATGATTGCGATAACTACTACGAGCTCAACGAGTGTGAAGCCCTTCTTGTTTGACTTTCTCATAGAAAATCCCTCCATAATAAAATTTTATTAAAAGCATTGCACCCCAATATGCAATGAACTTTCCAAAAATTCCATTCGATCAAGCATCTCGCTTAATCTATTTATCATTATACACATTCTGTTCCATTTGTCAATAGTTTTTCGGAATTTTTTTTAACTTTGTGCATTTTCACAAAAATACCGACTCTTTTCGGAGCAATTTGCCAAATCATTTGGCTATTTTTACATTCCGTAATGTGTATCTGATCTCGCATCGGGAAGTTTGTGTCTTTCCCTTTGCTGTGTCTATATTATACTACGGATTTTTTCATTTGTCAACACTTAAAACAATATTTGTAGATGTTTATAATTTTATGTTTATTTTTTTTACTTCAAACGTCATTTTGTACAAATTGTTAAAGGCCTGCAATTAATGCAGACCTCTTTTTAAGCCAGATTCCTAACAGTTCTTGCCAGCGCTGCCACTTGCTGCGGCGTGTTGAACACACTTGGCGAAAACCTTACCACGCCCTGCTCCTTAGTTTTGAGTGCAGTGTGTGTCACAGCAGCGCACTGCAGCCCTCCCCTAAGCGCAAAGCCTTTATCAGCGAGCTTTTGTGCGACTTCCTCCGAGTGCATTGCCCCGATATTGAAAGCAGTAACGCCGACTCTTTCGTATTCCCTTTCGTAAAATACAACGCCTCTAACGTTCTCCAGCTCCCTTTCAAGCTGCCTGCAAAGCGCCCTTTCGTGTGCAAGTATCCTTTGCGGCGTTTGCTTTTTCACGAACCTTATGCCTTCACCCAAGCCGATTATTGCGCAGGTGTTGAGCGTTCCGCTTTCGAGCATTTCGGGCAGCTGCCCGGTTTGTTCAAGCTGCGCCGAGGTCGCACCCGTTCCGCCCTCAATGATCGTATCGGGCGTGTATTTCCCGTTTGTGATGAACAATCCCGTTGCGCAGGGACCGTAAAGCCCTTTGTGCCCCGAAGCACAGATAATATCCGCATCAGCGCCGACTTTCAGGTCAAGCACGCCGCAGCCCTGTGCACCGTCCGCAATGAGCGGCACTCCCCTGCTTTCGCACAGCTTTTTCAGCCGTTTCAGCGGCATTATCCTGCCTGTGACGTTGGACGCAGCCGTGCAGACGACAGCGCAGGTCTTTTCGTTTATCAGCTTGTCAAAATTGCTCAGCGTTTCATCGTCGTTTTCGCCTGTCGCCGCCACGGAAAACCCTATCCCACGGCTTTTCCACAGCTTATAAACAGGCCTTGCGACGGCGTTGTGCTCGTGGTCGGAGATGACGAGATTTCCGCCGCTTTTGGCAAGCCCCTTTATCGCCATGTTCAGAGCGTAGGTGCAATTCAGCGTAAATGCGACATTTTCGACTTGCGCCCCGAACATTTCCGCCGCAGCCGAGCGCACCTCAAAGACCTTTTGCGCCGCAGCAGCCGACAGCTTGTGACCGCTTCTCCCGGGATTGCCCCCGAACCTTGAAACAGCCTCGTAGACGGCTTTTGAAACGCTTGCAGGCTTTGGGAAGCTGGCTGCGGAGTTATCAAAATTTATCATGTTATCAGCTCCTTTTTGAGCTACTCCTTTCAGTTAGCTTAAAGCTCCAGCACGCTTTTATAAGGTATCCCCAGCTTATCCAGCCGTGCGGTGACCGCCGCAGGATCTTTCACTCTTATCGAGTAGCCGCAGCCGGAGCCTTTGATTTTTGGTGTACGTTCTATCTCGCAGTAGATGCCCATAGCGTTGAGCAGCTTTTTAGCTTTCATCGCATAGGTCACCGAGGTCATCGTTATCAGTATTTTTTTCAACTATCACTCCTCCTTTGGTTTTTCCGCAAAAAAAGCTGCGGACACTATATTATATGCCGCAGCTGTGGATATGACAAAAAAGCGGACGGCATTGTGCCGTCCGCTGTGGGTTTTAGATCAGGTGATAGGATATCCCTCTGTTACAGGCTCTTCAGCATTTGTGCCGCCGCTTGTAGTGATGATATCCTTGGAATTAAATTTAATGATCTCTAACTCCATTTCGTTATAAGTCTTTTTCATTATATTTCCTCCTATATCAGTTCCTTGGGTAATTGTTTGCTGCTATTACATAGTCATAGAATGCATAACCGAGGTTGATAGAATCCTGCGGAGTTGCTCTCTGAACCTGACCAGCATTACCAGCCTTGATAGCAAGCTCAGCTGCGTGGAGAGGACTGAATCTTACGTGACCGCAGTCATCACCATTAGTGTTACGTACTGTCAGGTCGATGTTAGCCTTGCATCTTGCCGGGTTGTTCCATGTGATATCAACATAATACAGGTCGCCCTCACGCTTTGTGACAAGCCATTCTCTGTCAAGATAATTCTGTCCTTCAGGGATCATTGCTATTTCTTCTGCCGTCATATCGTGTGTATCATAGTCTCTGTAAGTAATGCTGCGGATATCATCAGCATTAGCACCTGTGTTGTTGAAATAGAATCTTACACCTGTTGCATAGTTACAGATAAGTGCAAGAGAATTTGGTGTGATATTTGCACCAAGCTGCTGGAAATCCATATTGCCTTCTGTCTGTATTGTGTTTCCGAGAGCATAAGGAGCATCGTCATCTGTCGGAACTGCGCTCAGTCTTCCGAAATAAATAGCGGAATAAACACCATAGTTATATGTTGCCTTTACCATGTTGGTGTAACGGTCATCCTGAGGAGGATTAGCCATATACGCCTTTCTGTAAGCATTTACGCTGTAAACAAAAGTATCATTCTCAACTTCCTGACCGCTGGAATTCTGAAGATCAACAACTGTGTCGCCATCCTTGATCTGGAAAGTGATGTCCTCAAGCATGTGTGTTGCATACATCTGGTATGTTGCCTTGTACTCATTACCGGACTTACAATCACTAACATTTGCTGTAACGGTATTTATGGTATCGCCCTTATACTTTGCAGGACCTGTCATAATTACCTTAGCATCTTCTGAAAGTCCGTCAGGTACAGTAAAATAGAAGTTCAGCTCGATATCACCTGCAAGTGTGATACTTGCCTCTTTAAGTGTAGCCGGATCCGTTGCTGCACTTGCCTTGATATCGTTGCCGAATACGTCCGAACCAACGCTCAGGCTTCCTGCAAGAAGTGCAAGTGAGAGTACGCCGGCTGCTGCCTTTTTAAATGTTCTCTGTTTCATAAAAATCCTCCTTCTTTTAAGCCGCTTCCCTTTCATACAAAAAATTCCATAAGCAGCTCTTTTAAAACTGTTGTTCCTAAAACAGCGCATATACGCTGCTTCGGGTTAACCAAATTAAGGAATTAACAATCCCTTAACTATGTAGTATGAGTATACCACATTCGTCAAAGGCTTTGGTGAACAAATTGTAAACATTTTAAAAGTTGCTACGCATTTTTAATTTATCGCATTTTGTTGCATTTGATAAACAAAAAGGGCAGCAAAAGCTGCCCCCGTATCAGCGCCGTTTAGAAGTTATACATATAATCTCTGAACAGGTCGCTGTAATTTTTATACTGCTGCGAGTAATTATCCTCGTTCTGATTTGTGCTGCTCTCGGTCTCGGTATTGGTCGCCTCGTCAAGAGTTACGTTGAGGTCTATCATCTTTCCGTCTCTGTAAACGGTCAGCTTAACCTTATCGCCCACCTTGCACTTGTTCTTTACAACATTAAGCTCACCAAGTGTGCTTATAGATGTATCGTTTATGCCGATGATGATATCGTTTGCCTTAACGCCTGCCTTTTCAGCACCGCTTCCCTTCTTCACGGAAACTACCATGTATCCCCTTGGGATATTGTAGTACTCGGAATAGGTCGAGGAAACGTTTCTTCCCGTTACGCCAAGGCTTGGTCTGCCCTTAACGTAGCCGTTTTCCATAAGGCTCTGGATTATCGGCATAGCCTCGTCGATCGGTATAGCAAATCCGAGTCCTTCGCCGTAGGTGTTTGATACCTTAGCCGAGGTGATGCCTATTACCTGACCGTAAGCATTTATCAGCGGTCCGCCCGAGTTACCGTTGTTTATCGAAGCGTCCGTCTGGATAAGGTTCATCGTTCTGTCCTCAACGGTAAGGATTCTGTCCTTAGCCGAGATTATTCCCGAAGTTACGGAGTTTGCAAGAGATAAGCCAAGCGGATTTCCTATAACTATCGAAATTTCGCCCACCTGTATCTCGGAAGATTTTCCGAACTCGCAGGCTTTAAGATCCTTGGCATCTATTTTCAGCACAGCTATATCCGTCTGGTTATCCTGTCCCACTATAGTTGCCTTGTATGTCAGCTCCTCTTCCTTAGTGCCCTCCTTAGCGTAGGTCTTTGGGAGAAGCACCGAAACTGACTTTGCACCCTTTACAACGTGCGCATTTGTTATGATATATCCGTCAGAGCTCATAACTATGCCGCTTCCTGTGGCAGTTCCGTTGGAAAGTATGCAGGAAATGCCCACAACGCTCGGTGAAACCTTGGTGACTATATCGGGTATCTTCATAGCGTCGGCAGGTGTTGCCAGCTGTTCAAGTGTAGGCAGGTTGCTTCTGTCCACCTTGGAGGAGCTGTCGTCCTGTTCTGCCGAATCGCTCTTTGAATCCAGCTTTGCGCTTGTGGAAGCCTCGGTAGAAACGGGATTCTTCCCTGTGATGAGGGTATAGCCCACTATCGAGGTAGTGCCTATGGCAATAATGCTGAGTATAGCGATTATTCCTGTCAGCACCTTTTTACCTTTTGTCTTTTTGGGTTTGTTGGGCGAATAGTAAAACTCGTTAGAGCTTCCCTGCTGGTTAAAATCCGTATATCCGCCTGCTTCACGGTAGCCGTTATAGCCTGCGGAACCGCTGCTGCGGTAGTTGTAGGAATTTTCACGGTGCTCGCCATGATCGTAGGGATCGTAGAAGTTATTGGTGTTGTTATTGTTGAATTCATTCATGATCATCAAACCCCTTGATAAGTATTTTTAAGTATACTTATATTATAACGGTGAATGTGATAGTTTTATGATAACAAAAAATCAATTTTATGTTTTTTTGCGCATAGGTTCGTTCACATTTTTCACACAAGCGACATAAGCTCATCAAGTGTGAGGGAAGGCTGAAAAGCACGGTTTATCGCACAGGAGATATACCTTGCACCGTTTTGCACAAGGCTGTCGATATTTCTCGGTGTCACCATCATCGTCTGTCCGCCTGCCTCGCAGTCTATCACGGTAGGTATGCCTATCGCAATGCAGGGCACGCCAAGCGTTGCCCGTGAAAGCTCCTTGCGTGAATTTTCCACGCCGCTTCCGGGAGAAATGCCGGTATCGGTCAGCTGTATCGTGCATCCCAGGCTATGCGCATCACAGCACGCCAGCGCATCGACTGCTATCACGATATCGGGGCGAACCTGTGCGCACACCGCCTTTACGATATCCGCCGCTTCGACTCCCGTCTGCCCGATAACTCCCGTGTGCAGCGCACTCACCTCAGTCAGCTGAGCGCTGTAGATTTCCCCTGCGAACTGCTTTATGTGCCTCGTCGCAAATATCCCCCTTGCGCACAGCGCTCCTATCGCATCGGGGGTTATCTTTTCATTGCCAAGCCCTGCCACAAGCACGCTCCTGCGCTCTTTGCAAAGCGAAAGTATCTCCCCTGCTATCACCTCTACCCTTTGGGCAAAAGCATCGCTGTGCGCATCAAACGGCAGGTCGCAGGTCTTTATCGTAACATAGCTGCCCACAGGCTTTGAGAGCTTCTCTGAAGCCTGCTTGGTGAGTATCTGTGTGCGGTGTATCTCAAAGCAGGCGTTTTCAGCCCTTTCGCTCCTGCTCACCGCACCCTCGGTGCTGCCGCCAAAGGTGCGCTGATACTCCTCGCACGCCATGTCTGTCCTTATCATTGCACTGCACCCCTTTTTATTCACAAAATAAGCATTTTTATAGCGCTTTATGTGCATATTGTTTACACCAAAAGCAAATGCAGCCGCAAAATTGGTGAATTTTTTTCGCAAAAACGCTTGCAATTTGTGCACGGTTGTGGTAGAATAATATGCAAGGCTTGTTTATTAAGAGTAGCTGCATCTCCTCTCAGTCTGTAGCTAACTTATCCAAATAAGCGTGATTTTATTCATACAGATTAGGAGGTGTCGGTATGCCAAACATTAAATCCGCTAAGAAGAGAGTTAAGGTCATCCAGACAAGAACAGCAAGAAACAAGGCTATCAAGTCTGACCTCAAAACAGCTCTCAAAAAGGCTGATGCAGCAGTAAACGAGAATGCCGAGAACAAGGCTGAGGTAGTTAAGGCTGCTATCAAGAAGGTCGATATGGCTTGCACCAAGGGCATTATGCACAAGAACAAGGCTGCAAGAAAGAAGTCACAGCTGGCTAAGAAGCTGGGCTGATACTTTGGCAAGACAGAGCCGTCCGTTTCGGGCGGCTTTTTTATTTTTCTGCGCTTTTCCGCAGGAATTGACAACACACTATTATTATAGTATAATAGTAGCGTGTTAGTGCGGTGCAGTGAAAGGATCACAGGGCGCTTGCTGCAGCGCAAAATAATCTATCGGTGGTGTGAAAATGGATTGGGAATCTATAAAAAAAGTTACGGGTATACTGCTTGAATACCTGCCAAACACACTCAAGCTGTTTGCGGTCACTCTCCTGCTCTCGATACCTGTGGGCGTGCTTGTAACGCTGCTGAAAAAGTGCCGTTTCAAGCCTGTTGCATGGCTGACGAACCTTTACATACTTATCATGAGAGGTACTCCGCTGATGCTGCAGATAATCGCTATCTACTATGCCGTGCCAATGCTCAAGGCGAGCTTTGAAAAGGACGGCACAACGGGATTTTTTGCAGACTTTATCAAAAATATCGATACACGAAGCGATAACTATATGTTCATTGCGCTGAGCGTGGCGTTCGTTCTCAACTATGCGGCATATTTTGCCGAGATATTCAGAGGCGGTGTGGATTCTATCCCCAAGGGACAGTACGAAGCCTCGTATATGCTGGGAATGACGAAGATGCAGACGTTTTTCAGGATAATTCTTCCGCAGGTGACCAAAAGAGTCATTCCTGCTACCTCAAACGAGGTCATCGTGCTTGTAAAGGATACCTCGCTTGCAAATATCATCGCTTATGCCGAGATAACTATGAAGGCTAAGCAGCAGATGAACTTTTACAGCTCAATACTGCCGCTTTTCATCGCAGGACTTTTCTACTTTATACTCAATGCGATAGTTACGCTGGCATTTGCGCTGATAGAAAAAAAATTCAATTATTACAGATAGGAGGGCTTTTCTGTGGCGATTCTGGAAGTTAAAAATATAGCTAAGAGCTTTGATTCACTTAAAGTCCTCAAGGATATCTCCTTCAACGTTGAGCAGGGGCAGGTAGTTGCGATAATCGGTCCTTCGGGAAGCGGAAAATCAACACTGCTGCGCTGCATAAACCAGCTTGAAAAAGCCGACGGAGGCGAGATGACCGTTGACGGCACTAAAATGTTTTATACCGATGAGCAAAAAGGCAAGGTAGTTTACGCCTCCAAAAAGGAACTGCGTGATATAAGGCTGAAAATAGGTCTTGTGTTCCAGAACTTCAACCTGTTCCCGCACCTTAACGTGCTGCACAACATCACTCAGGCACCTGTGCACGTTCTTAAACAGGAAAAGTCGCAGGCTGAGCATAACGCTATTGATCTGCTTGACAAAATGGGGCTTTCGGGCAAAGAAAAAGCCTACCCGTGTGAGCTTTCGGGAGGACAGCAGCAGCGAGTTTCAATAGCCCGTGCGCTTGCACTTAAACCGCAGATACTCTTTTTTGACGAGCCGACCTCAGCACTCGATCCCGAGCTTACGGGAGAGATACTGAAGGTAATAAAAGAGCTTGCCAAGGAAAAAATGACTATGGTCATAGTAACGCACGAAATGGCTTTTGCAAGGGACGTTGCCAACCACGTTATTTTTATGGACGAGGGAGTTATCGTTGAGGAGGGCTCTCCCGATGAGCTTTTCGGAAATACGCAGAACGAAAGAACAAAGCAGTTCCTCTCACGCTTCAAGCAGTAACGCCGCCGCTGACGGCTGATAAAAAAACGGGGGCTTTACGACAGCCCCCGATAAAACATATACAGTTTAGCTGAGATCAGATCATAACTTGACTTTCAATTCATACTTGCTGTAATCTCTGCCGAACTTTGTGAAAACGTCCTCGCCAAAGAGTTTCTTGAACAGCCCGATGTGCTTTTGCATTATCTCTTTTCTGTAGCCCTCGTTGGGTCTGCTCTCGTTTCTGAGCTGCGGGTCAGCCTTTATCGCATCCATATACCTCTTCATAAAGTCCTTGCCATGTGTTTTGGCAAGATAGTCGCAGAACTCGCTGCCGAGCCTGTATTCAGCTCCCCTGTCTGCGGACGATATCTCGGAATAGTCCCTGAGGAATACCTTTTCGGCATTGGCAGCCGTTATCTTCTCGGGAAGGTCCCATTTCAGCATCTGACTTACTTCGAGAGATCTTTTCATATCCTTGGTCATTCCCTTAACCTTTATGAGATCCCCGAGGACCTTCTTTGCATAGTAATCGGCGCTGCCCTCTGCCATTATCTTGGTCAGCGAGGCGCTTCTTTCTGTGATAGCGTGGGTGAGCTCGTGAGCTACGCTGTGGTAGTCGATGAAGCTGTAGCGTTTCCAGCTGGTGTTGTCCCTGTAAGACGGAACGGAGTTCCACAGCTCGTCGGTGTACATCGCATTCAGCTCCAGCGTAACGAACTGGTTGCACGCACAGGAGATAAGTCCCTCGTCCTTTCTATCAACGATAAGCTCGATAGGTATCTTCTTGCCGTAGTCCATTCCCTCCCACGGGTTGAAGCCGTACTTGCTCCGTGCAAAGTCGATAGTTTTCGTGTAGTCGTAGCTGTCGGGGCAGTAAGAAAGTCCGGTGTACTTTTCAAGGCTGTTGATTATAGCGTCGAAATTCTTTTTGAGATCTCCCGGAATCACAAGATCCTTTTCCATAAGCAGAACATACTTGTCCGACTCGATGTAGCAAAAATCGGTCGTGGTGATCTTGTCCTTCTCTTCTCCGCTGAGCTTCAGCTCCTTGTATTTCTTGTAGCTGTCGGATATCCTTCCGGTCTTTGCGGAAGCGGATCTGTTCTCTGCCTTTTTGGCGGTGGCAGCAGTCGTTGTCTGTGCAGTGGTCTGTGAGGGCTTTTGCTGTGCCTGCGTGGTGGTCACTGCCTGTGCAGGCTGCTTGGCTGTTGTAGTTGTTTCAGCCTGCGAGCTTTCCGCTGTGGACACCGTTGTAACCTGAGCCTGTGAGCTGTCAGCCGCAGCGCCTGTGTCCTTAACGCTGTCTGCCGTACTTCCGCAGCCTGTCATCATAAAGGCTGCTGCAAGAATAGAAACGATAGCTGAAATAAACTGTTTTTTCATAGTATTGTACCCCTATTTTTCTGTATTTGGTAAGTGTTCTTCGTCTTACCTTGAACACATAATAAGGGGAACTTGTGTCCAAAATGTATCCCGCAGGATATTTTTTATAAAACCAGATCAAACGAACGAAAACCTGTTGATACCGGCTTTTTGGGCTTGTGTCCGAACGAACACAGGCTCTGCAATAATAAAAAAGGAGTAATGTACAATGGATACAAAAAAAATAATCGAGCAGGCATCTGCCTGGATAGTTGATTTTTTTGAGCAAAACGGAAAGGGCTGCAATGCTGTCATCGGCATTTCCGGCGGAAAGGATTCCTCAGTGGCTGCGGCGCTTTGCGTTCACGCACTTGGCAAGGAAAGAGTGATAGGCGTGCTTATGCCAAACGGCGAGCAGAGCGATATCGACTGCGCTCAGCTGCTGGTAAAGCATCTTGGCATAAAAAGCTACACTGTAAACATCAAGGACGCTTTTGACGGGCTTGTGAGCGCTTTGCCAAAGGAGCTGGAATTTACCACGCAGGCAAGGGTCAATCTTCCGCCAAGGCTGAGAATGTCAACGCTTTATGCGATAGGTCAGTGCTGCAACGGACGTGTGGTAAACACCTGCAATCTCTCTGAGGACTGGGTCGGTTATTCAACACGCTACGGCGATTCGGTCGGCGATCTAAGTCCGCTTTCGCATCTTACGGTCACAGAAGTAAAGGCGATAGGCAGAGAACTTGGGCTTCCCGATGTTCTGGTGGATAAGGTGCCGTCGGACGGGCTTTCGGGCAAGAGCGATGAGGATAACCTCGGCTTCACCTACGCAGTGCTTGATAAGTATATCAGGACCGGCGTGTGCGAGGACGAAAAGACCAAAGAGCTTATCGACCGCAAGCATAAGATGAATCTTTTCAAGCTGCAGCTGATGCCGTCGTTCAAGCCGGAAATGTAAGCGAAAAAAATTCACCGAATGTTCTTGAAATATGCGATCGGTGGGTGTATAATATAAATAGATAAGGGCGAACAGCTCTTATCCGATATATCTGAACGGGAGCTTGTGTTACAGGCTGAGATAAAGGTAGTGACCTTTGACCGTAGACCTGATTTGGGTAATGCCAACGTAGGAATGTTTTTTTCATCTGTGTATTTTTACGAAGGGCTGCCCGAGCGAGCAGTCCTTTTTTTACTGCTCATATTCATTTTTACAACTCAGAAAGGAAGTGACTTTAACGCTGATCCCGTGCATTCGGGCGGATAGAAGGGGAGCGCCTTGTGTCTTGTATTTTTGCGATGGGAACTCGTGTTTCGAGGTGAGAGGCAGAAATTGATCTGCGACCGACAATTTTGCGAAAAGAGGGAACTCAAGTGAAAGGATCAAAGAATCTTTTAAAAATGGTCGTGCTCTCAATGCTCATAGCACTCGGCGTTGTCATTTCGCCAATATTGAGAGTTGAAGGAATGTGCCCGATGGCACACCTGATAAACATAGTGTGCTCGGTCCTGCTCGGACCGTGGTATTCGCTTATCTGCGCAACGATAATAGGTATAATACGAATGGCTCTTATGGGCATTCCGCCCCTTGCACTTACAGGTGCAGTGTTCGGCGCATTTCTTTCGGGAGTTTTTTACAGGCTCTCAAAGGGGAAAATAATCTGCGCTGTGCTGGGTGAAGTAATTGGAACAGGCATCATCGGCGCAGTCGTTTCCTACCCTGTTATGAGGTTTATCTGGCACAAGGAGGGGCTTGGCTGGGTGTTCTATATCCCGTCCTTCATCGCAGGAACACTCATCGGCGGCAGCATAGCTTACTTTTTCCTGCGCAAGCTCGCTGACAACGGCAGCCTTGCTAAAATGCAGGAAATGCTCGGCTCACCTGTTTATTCGGACAGGAGCAGTGTGCTTTCCACCACGCTGACTATCGCCGCATTCGGAGCTATCGCCTTTGTGGTGATAGAGATAGTTTCGGGAATGTTCAAGCTGAGCGCAGGCTTTACAAGGTACACCGCATACGGCTCGCTGATAGCATTTGCGGCAGCGGCAGTGATATACTTTGTTATCAAAAAGCTGAAAAAGCCGGCACAGGATTCACAGTGATCCTGCAAAAGCGGTAAGCATATCCAACGGGCATGAGAGCATTGCGGCGCACAAATGCGCTGCGTTCTCCTGCCCTTTTTGATTATACGAAACAAAAAGGAGCAAAGCAGCAATGACAGAAAAAATAACAGCGGCCGTTAAGCAGAACGCTCCGCTCATACATTGCATTACAAATCCCATCTCGATAAACGGCTGCGCCAATGTGATACTTTGCGCAGGCGCAAGACCGATGATGGCGGAGCACCCCGAGGAAGCAGCCGTTATCACCTCATCAGCAGGCGCACTTATGCTCAACATGGGAAATATCACCGATGTGCGCAAGACCTCAATGGCGATAAGCGCTTCCACCGCACGAATGAAAGGTATCCCCTTTTTGCTTGACGTTTGCGGTTCGGCTTGCCTGCCAACACGAAGAGATTATGCGCTGCGTCTTATCGGCACTTCCCTGCCAAGCGTCATCAAGGGCAACTATTCCGAGATAAATGCGCTGTTTGATGCAAGGTACACCTCATCGGGCGTTGATGCCGATAAAGGCCTGAGCGAAAAAGATGCGGCAAATGCAGCTGTGCAGCTTGCAAAAAGATACGGCACAGTTGTGCTCGCAAGCGGGAAGACCGACATAGTTACCAACGGAAAACGCATTGCACTTATTGCCAACGGCTGCCCCCAGCTTTCAACAATAACGGGCACGGGCTGTATGCAGGGTGCGCTGTGCGCCGCTTACCTTTCAAGCGCAGATGCATTTAATGCGGCAGTTTCGGCGTGCGCAGTTTTCGGTATATGCGGCGAGCTTGCACAGACGGACAAGGGCGCAGGCAGCTTTTACACAGGGCTGCTCGATGCACTTTCAACAGTAACGAATAAGCAGATTACCGAGCTTGCAAAGATCAGCCTGAGCGATGTTTAACAGGCAAACACCAAAAGGAGCAGATATGATGAAGGAACTGAACACAAGAATATATTTTATAACCGACAGCACACCATACAGCGAGGAGGAGTTTCTTTCCCGTGTAGGCTCGGCGCTTGCAGGCGGTGTAACGCTGATACAGCTGCGTGAAAAGGAGCGCACCACAAGAGAGTACATCGACCTTGCACAGAAAGTCCATGCGCTTGCAAAGCAGTTCGGCGTGCCGCTGATAATTGATGACCGTGTGGACGTTGCTCTCGCAGCAGGCGTGGAGGGAGTCCACCTCGGGCAGAGCGATATGCCGATAAAGACTGCGAGAAAGATCCTCGGTAAAGATTTTATAATAGGTGCGACCGCAAAAACAGTCGAGCAGGCAACCGAGGCTTACAAGCAGGGCGCAGATTACCTCGGCGTGGGCGCTATCTACCCCACGACCACCAAGGTGAAAACGGTGCTGACCTCAACGGAGATGCTTGATAAGATATGCAAAGCCGTGCCTATCCCCGTCAACGCTATCGGCGGACTGAACAAGGATAACATTGACGTGCTCAAAGGGATAGATATAAAAGGCGTGTGCGCAGTGAGCGCAATAATGAAAGCGGATGACCCCGAAGCTGCAGTAAAAGAGCTGTCAGCTGCGGTAAAAGATAAGCTGGGGATATAAATCAGAATTTGCCGTCGTATGTTTGGTGAATAGTCGGGCTGGAACTCTTTGAAAAGAGTTCCCCCCGTGCCCCCCTCAGAAACTTTTAATGATTTTTGGCACTTGGGAGCTGCACTCCCAAGCACCAAAAATGACTGAGAGTCTATAAGGGAGTAAGAGAAGAAATCTTTTTAGAGAAATCTAACCTGACCAATCATCAAGTATACGATGATAATGCTTCAAGGTGTGCATATTAAAAAGGTTTGGGG
>DFFV01000055.1 GCA_002371625.1 Ruminococcus sp. UBA3767 | reverse complement strand
AAGAAAGGCTGGTGCAGATCAAACTGCATCAGCCTTAATTGTTCTTCAATAATGGGCATCGCCCCGTCATCATAAGACATATTCCATTTGTACATCAAACGGCTCGTTTTCAGCAATTTCACGGTTTATCTCTTCTGCGTCAACACAACCCAGTTTGCGGTATGCCGCCTGACTTTCCTTTGACGAATGTGCTGAAATATACAGTTTCTCAGCTCCTAAAAGTCTTGCTTCACAACAGATCGCTCTGAAAAGACCGGTGCCTATGCCCATTCTGCGAAACGGCTGTGAAACATGAAAAAGCACAAGCTCCAGGTACTGAGCATTGCTTCCAAACAGCTTATTTGAGATCACTATGTATCCTACAATTTTTTCGCCCAGAAATGCACCGTATGCCGTCCATTCCGAACCAAGTAGTTTGCAGATGGAAGCGGCGATCTCTCTGCGTTTTTTCAGATCCCAGTCCTCAATATACTCATTGGTGACTAATTTCCATTCCTCACCTACAAACCGCCAGCATTCTTTTACTTTCTGATATCTTATAAAGTTATCAAGAGAATATTCGTTGAAGTTCTTATTTGTTAGCTTTTCAATGACAATATTGTTCATAAATACCTTCTTTCGTGTACAAAAATAGTGTTCCCGAAAAATCGAAAACACTTGGATTTCTTATTCACAAAATGATGTTAAAAAAGCAAATGTGAATGATAGAAGTTTCCGATTTTTCTGTTACGAATATTCATATCATTCACCTGCCTTTCTGAAATTTGGTGCGGGTGACAGGACTTGAACCTGCACTCCTCTCGGAAGCAGCACCTAAAACTGCCGTGTATGCCAATTTCACCACACCCGCATATATTCTGCCGTGTATGCCCTGCCTGCGCAGCAAGTATGTTCACAAACATACGCATATAGCAGCATTCTGACTTCACGCAACTATCGTATTATACCACACATTCAAGACGATGTCAAGCAAAAAAGAGACCGAACAAACTCGGTCTCTTAATAGCTATAATCGATATTAGCCCCAATACTGTCTCCAGATGTTAACGTAGTTCCAAGGAGTCTTTATTGAGTAAGCTATCTTGCTGTTTGAAACAGCAGTCTTTGAGCTGTTCCAGAAGAAGATATTGTAGTCGTTTGCGATACCGTTGTAGTATGTGATACCGTAAACAGCACCCCAGACAGCCTTCTTGACACGCTCAGTTACTCTTGCATAAGTAGCGCCACGAGATGCCAGAACTGCATCAGAAGCAAAACCTGTGCTTGTATAGATAACGCTCTCAATGCTTGAATACTTTCTGTAATATGAAGGCCATGTGCCCTGATATGTGTACTTAGCGCAAACATACTGGTTTGCTACACAGTCAGCAACATAAACTATCGGCTTATCCCACAGAGCGCCTGCTGAACCGCCGACCTCATGGTAAACGATACGGCACATTGCCTGCCAGCCTGCTGCACTGTAATCCATTCTTGCTGTCTTGATGTTAACAGGAGCTGAAAGTGCGGAAGCATTTCCCTTAGAATCAACTGACTTTACAGCAAAGCTGTACTGAGTATCTCTTCTGAGTCCTGCAACTGTATAATAAGTGTAAGATGTTGTAGCAACGTTAGTCCAGTTTGCATACTGACCGCCCTTAACGAACAACATATACTGCGAAGCGCCTGAAACAGCATTCCAGCGAGCAGTTATCTTGTTTGTCTGAGCGTTATACGGATGAGTTGCATCCGTTTCATAAGTTCTCTCTGCAATCATCGATGGAACCGATGTTGAAGCGGGAGCTGTATTTGCAGGAGTTGTTGCAGCCGGCGCAGGTGCGGCAGCTGTTGTTGCTGCTGTTGCCTTTGGTGCTGCAGCAGGAGCATAGTTATAATTGTAATTATAGTTGTAAGCCTTTGTTGTTGCAGCAGCCTTTGTTGTTGCCTGCGGAGCAGCTGTGCTTGACTTTGTAGTAGTTGCAGCTGCGCTCTGGCTGCTTGATGATGCAGCAGTTTTAACTGAAGACTTTACAACTGAGCTGGTAGAAGCACCCTTAGAAGCTCCGAATGTTACCATTTTGAAGGCAACTGTTTCGTCTGTGGCTTTAGTAGTCTTTTCTTCAGCCTTGGCATCATTATCGACCTCAGCGGTCGTTGATACCTGTGCAGCCTCTGTGATCTCTGCTTTCGTCACAGGTTCCGATGAATATGCATCAGCTGCACAAGTCATTGTAATGATAAGTGCAAGTGCTGAGATGATACATCTGGAAGCAAGTTTCTTCGATCTGTTTTCTTTGACCATAATAGTTCGGCAACTAAAGATATCAGCCGGTAAGCTGCCGAAGATTCACACCCTTTCTTCTTTGGAAAACCAATACCCGAGTTTTTCTTTGGATACATAAGCGATCTTCCATTAAATTATTACTGTGTTATTTTTCTGATTTGTAATCGAAACGTCTTGTTATTACAAAACGATTACAAACATTGTTGACATTGTAACACAATTTAATCTTTTTGTCAACCGAAATTCGCTCGAAAAGTGTTAACAGAGAATTTCAGCGGCAAAAGAATAAAAATCAAAAAAGGAGCATAAAATTTTATATATCACGAAAACAGCGCAGATACGCTATTTTCTTCAAAAGGCGTATTTTTGTACGATTTTGGGTGCACTTAACAGAAAGTTTACAAATAGCGAGTAAAAAATCACTTAAAAAGTGGGAAAAGAGGCTTGACATGAAGAAATTTCTACCCGAAGGAACGCTGATAAACAGCGCAGAAAACTCCTATTATCTGCAAAAAAAAGAAACGCTCCTGCAGGCAATGAGACAGGATCTGACACTGGAAGGACACGCAAAGTCCTGCACGAGCGAGCACGATCTTATTGTTGACCTGCCGTTTGGCAAGGGCATCATACCACGGTGCGAGGGTGCTGTGGGCATTGCCGAGGGAACGACGAGGGACATTGCTCTGCTTTCAAGAGTAAACAAAGCGGTGTGCTTTAAAGTCACGCAGATACGGGAAGAAAAAGGCGAGGTAGTTTGTTTGCTTTCAAGGCGTGCCGCACAGGAAGAATGTTTAAGGGAATACATAAGGCTGCTTTCCCCCGGCGATGTTATACCTGCAAAAGTGACGCATTTAGAGCCTTTTGGCTGTTTTGTTGACATCGGCTGCGGCATAGTATCGCTCATCCCGATAGACTCGATCTCTATCTCAAGAATATCGCACCCGTCCGACCGTTTTTTCAACGGACAGGACATTTTCGCCGTAGTTAAGGAGATCTCAGCCGATAGGGTATGCCTTTCGCACAAGGAGCTTCTTGGCAGCTGGGAGCAGAACGCTTCCCTTTTCAAGACCGGTGAAACGGTCGGCGGCATAATACGCTCGGTCGAGGAATATGGCGTATTTGTGGAGCTTTCGCCAAATCTCGCAGGGCTTGCCGAGCCGCAGGAAAATATCCGCATCGGCCAATCGGCAAGCGTTTACATAAAGGCGCTGATCCCCGACAAAATGAAGGTCAAACTGATAATCGTTGATGTTTTTGACAGTCCGTCATTCCCGACAAAGCTGCACTATTTCATAACATCAGGGCACATAACAAGCTGGGATTATTCCACGAAAACGGCGCAAAAGCGCATTTTCACCAGCTTTGAATAAAAGAATGCCGCAGTAAGCCATAAAAAGCTCTGCGGCATTTGTTATTTCAATTTGTTATCGCCCTTATATATTATAATAGTATACCCTTTTTGCTATGCACATATATTACAAAAGGTTACACGGCACAATTGGTTTTTTGTGCACAATAGTTACAAGGCTGTAACTATTTTTTTATCTTGTCCCAATAAGCCTTCGCAGTCTGCTCTGTCTTGTTGTCGCCGTACTCGTAATAAGTTCTGCCGACAAGCTCATCAGGCAGGTACTGCTGCTTTACCCAGTGGTTCTCAAAGCTGTGAGGGTATAGGTAATGCTGCCCTTTGACCTGGGCATCGTCACCGTCAAAGTGCTTATTTTGCAGGTTTCTCGGTATACTTACCGCCTTTCCGCTCCTGATATCCTCAGCAGCCATATCCACAGCCATTATCGCACTGTTTGATTTCGGCGAGGTAGCAAGCAGTATCGCAGCCTCGGCAAGCGGTATCCTTGCCTCAGGCAGACCGAGCTGCATCGCACTGTCCACGCAGGATTTGACAATGACCGCAGCCATCGGGTAAGCAAGCCCTATATCCTCGCTTGCTATAACCAGCAGTCTTCTGCTCAGCGAGATTATATCCCCTGCTTCGCACAGCCTTGCAACATAATGCACCGCAGCATCGGGATCAGAGCCCCTGATAGATTTTTGCAGAGCCGAAAGGATATCATAATGCTCGTCACCGTCACGGTCATAGCGCATATTGCTGCGCTGGGTAAGTGCATTGGCAGTATCCATCGTCACTTTAAGGCTCTTGCCGTCGTCCTGCGCACTCAAAAGGCACAGCTCGACCGTGTTCATCGCCTTGCGCACATCACCGCCGCAGCCGCCCGAGATATGCTCTATAACTCCCGATGAAAGCTGCAGCTTTCTGCCCAGCTCATCAGCCATGAACTGAAAGGCTCTCCTTGCGGCGTTTTCGATCTCCTGTGCAGGCACGGGCTTGAACTCGAACATAGTACATCTGCTGATAATTGCGTTATAAACATAGAAATACGGGTTTTCGGTCGTGGAGGCGATAAGCGTAATGCTGCCGTCCTCAATGTATTCAAGCAGCGACTGCTGCTGTTTTTTGTTAAGATACTGTATCTCGTCAAGGTACAGCAGTATCCCGTTCATTCCGCCGAAGGTACCCGTCTGCGCAATTATCTCCTTTATATCGCTGATAGATGCCGAGGTGCCGTTGAGCTTATGCAGCTCCATATCGGTGCAGCGGGCGATTATTCTTGCGATAGTCGTTTTGCCTACTCCCGAAGGACCGTAAAATATCATATTGGGGATATGTCCGCTTTGTATTATCCTGCGCAGCGGCATATCTTCACCGATAAGGTGTTTCTGACCTACAACGTCATCGAGCGACTTAGGTCTTATTCTTTCAGCAAGTGGTGTTCCCATAACACATCATACCGCAGCTGCGGCCATTCCCTCCTGTATTATTCGTCAAGCACGCTCTTTATCTCACGGAAATTCATCTTATACGCACGGCTGTTTATCTTCATCAGCAGGTAATCCCTTGCTACCAGCACAGCCTCCTGCGCCTTGGTGTTTTCAGCACCGACAAAGCTCTTGTAGATGATGAACTGAGATGATGATACTTTCATCAGCACATGGCTCAGACATTCAAATGTTCCACGGCAGACATGGCGTGAGCTTACAAAGTTGAAAAGATCCTCGTAAGTTGCATCAGTGACCTCCTGCTCCAGAAACTCGTTCAGCAGTTCGTTCATAAGTAAGACCTCCCCCGTTTTTATCTGCTCCTATTGTATCATATTTCTCGCCATATTTCAAGAATTTTCGCAAAGCCCTTGAAGAAACAGCGAGAGTATGCTATAATATATGCGAAAAGATATATAAGAACAGGAGAATAATTATGATAAAACGCTTACTTACAGCAGCACTTGCCTGCTTTATGACAGTTGCCTGCGCAGTTACCTGCTTTGCTGACAGCAGCACAGAAGATGCACAGACGATAGACCACGAGATAGATGTACCTCAGAAGATCGTATTCATCGGCGATTCGATACCCGCAGGGTACGGACTTGACGGATATACAAAAGATGCCTCAGAGCCTCCAAAGGACAGCTACGCAGCTATTCTCGGAAAAAAATACGGCGCTGAGCTTACAGGCAAATGCCCTTTCCAGATGAAAGACCTTGCCGTTTCGGGAGATACATCTTCACAGCTGAAAGAAAAGATAAACAGCGGCAGCTTTGACAAGGATATCAAGGACAGCGATGTTGTCGTTATCTCTATCGGCGGCAACGACCTGATGAGGCCGATACTTGAATTTATCGGCACTGAACTGAACATAAGATCGCTTGATGATCTCAAAGGTATTGATCCCAAGTCATTTGCAAAGCCTGAAATGCTGGTAAAAATGCAATCGGTTCTCTCCACAGTGAGCGATAACATAAACGCATTTTCAGAAAACATTAAAAGCATAACCGATAAGGTGCATCAGCTCACTAAGGGAACTATCATCTTCCAGACGGTGTACAACCCGCTTGACACGAATAATAATCTTGCAGTTGTTTCAAACCTTGTCGCTGATAAGCTGGCATCGCTGAACAATGCTATAAACACAGGCTCGCAGAACGGCAGCAACTATAAGATCTGCGATATTTCGACTGCATTTGCAGGCAAAAGCAATGAGCTGACCAACATTAACTCGTTCGATATACACCCGAATGCACAGGGACATCAGGTCATCTCGCAAGAGCTTGACAAGGTCATCAGGCAGAGTAAGTATCATTACAAGGAAATAATCAAAAAAGAGGTAACAAGCAGCTCTGATAATTCAACAGGCACAGGACAGAAGGTAAGTATGTCAACTGCGTTCATGACGCTGGGGCTGTTCTTCGGAGGATTTATCCTGCTGTTCGTTATCGTTATGGTCTGGTTCAAGAAAAAACAAAACTAACGGAAGGGAAATAACTATGAAGATCTATCTTGTGGATTTTGAAAACGTAAAATCCAAGGGACTTGAAGGCATAGACAAGCTGACCGAGACAGACAGCGTGATAATATTTTTCAGCGAAAACTCGGACACTCTCAGCTTTGAGATGCACCAGAAGGTGCTTTCATCAAAGGCTGATATAGAATACTTCAAGGTCAGCGTAGGCGGAAAGAATGCTCTTGATTTTCAGCTTTCAACGCTGCTTGGGTTTATGGTCGCAAAGGAAACCTACAGCCACATTTTTGTTATCAGCAATGATAAGGGATTTGATTTTCTCCATACGTTCTGGAGCGGAAACTACATAGATACGCCCTCTACTATCGTACTCAGAACAAAAACTATCACCGCTGCGATAGACTTCTCAAACGGCAGCGAGAGTTCGGCAGAGGTCGTCAAGGTGCTCAAAAAAGAGTTGCCTGCTCAGATAGCAAATGATAAGGCAGCAGCAAATACTCAGCCCGAGCAGGTGCAGCCTTCCGAGGTGAATGAGAGCGCTCCCAAGAAACGCCGCAGCAGCGGAAGAAAGCCGCAGAGCTTTGATGAAATGTTCCATTCGCTGCTCAACGGAGTTATTACAGAAAAGGACTATGACAAGGTGCGTGAGCTGTTTGCACAGTCGCAGACCAAGGAGGAGTTCCACAACGCACTCGCTAAGATATACAAGCAGCAGGGCACGGACATCTACAAGGCGGTAAAATCGAGATATTCAAGGCTCAGGGACAGGTTCTGCGAGGAAACACCCGTGCAGACAAAGCAGGAGCCGGTGCCCGAAAAGCAGCCTGACAAACTCACCGAGATACTTGCAGATATATGCACACAAAGCGAGATAGACAGGGTGCGAAGCTGCATTGACAACACACAGAGCAAAAAGGACTTTTATCTGAGCATGATAAAGGAATTCCAGAAGAAAAAGGGCTGCGAGTTTTATAAGGCAGTCAGGTCGCAGTACAGCGAGCTTGTGAAGAAAGCGCAGGAAAGCTGAGATGAAACTGTTTATTGCTTCTGATATACACGGCTCTGCTTACTGGTGCGAAAAGATGATAGCCGCTTTTAAAAACAGCGGTGCTGAAAAGCTGGTGCTGCTGGGGGATATTCTTTATCACGGTCCAAGGAACGATCTGCCCGAGGATTATGATCCCAAAAGCGTTATTGCAATGCTCAACCCGCTCAAAGACAAGATACTTTGCGTAAGAGGAAACTGCGATACCGAGGTCGATCAGATGGTGCTTGATTTCCCCGTGCTTGCGGATTATTGCTGGATATATGCTGACGGCTGCAAGCTGTTTCTTACTCACGGGCACCGATTCAATCCCGATGAGCTGCCGCCGCTTTCAAAGGGCGATTTTCTGCTCAACGGTCACACGCACGTCCCGATGATAAAGGACTTTGGCGATTACACCTACATCAACTGCGGTTCAGTTTCGATACCCAAGGAAAACTCATCACACAGCTACATTATCTTTGAGGGCGGCAAGTTTGAGCTGATGACACTATGATAACAAAAAACAGCAGACAGGGAAAATTCTCTGTCTGCTGATTTGTTTATCAGATATTCTTAATGATAGTTAAAATGTTCTTTCCGTCCTTGTATTCATAAGCCACGTTATCCATTGTTTTCTTGACCATAAAAATACCCAGTCCGCCCTTCTGGCGCTCTCTCAGCGGAATGTTTATATTGGGATCGGGCTTTGCAAGCGGATCGTACGGCTTGCCGTTGTCGATAAAGCTGAGCACAACAGCCAGCGGATCTCCGCAGACCTCCGCCCTGATAGTTGCCGCACCTCCGTCAGCATCGTATGCGTAGCTTGCTATGTTTATAAATATCTCCTCAACAGCTACCTCTATCTGTGTCTGTATTTTTATTGATACATCATGCCCTGCAAGCTGTTCATCGATAAATTCTATAACCTTCGGAAGATTTTCTCTTTCAGCTTTTATTTCAAGTTCCTTCATATTAGTTCCTTCCTTCATTCAATGTTAAGATCCTCTGCAAATCCTGTTATTTTCAGCACCTGCATAACCTGCGGATCTATATTTCTTATCTTCATTTCTCCCTGCTCATTCATCGTCAGCTTGCAGGTAAGGATTATCCTCAGACCTGCACTTGATATATAGTGCAGCTTCTGAAAATCAAGCACGAGTTTTTTGACTCCCTTTAAAGCAGGTTCAAGGTGATCCTCAAGCTCAAGCGAATAAACCGAGTCGAGCTTTCCTTCAAAATAGATAGTAAGCTCATTACCTTCTCTTTGAAAAGTATAATTGAAAGTTCTCATTATCCGCCTCCTAATTACGCCTGATGCAAAGCATAGTAAGATCATCAAACTGCGGAGCATCTCCCACGAATTCATCGACTGACTTATGTACCCCTTCAAGAAGCTCCTTAGGCGAAGCACCCTTCATTTTATTGAGCTGATCTACAAGCCTTTGCGTTCCATACATCTCTTCCTGTGCATTGGTTGCCTCGGGAACACCATCGGTGTATAAAAACAGTATTCCTCCCTTTTCGAGTTCAAACTCATACTCGGTGTACTTCATTTTGTTAACAGCACCTGCGACAAAGCCATGCTTGTCCTTATAAAGCTCAAATTTGTCACCGGACCGTTTTATTATCGGGTATTCATGCCCTGCATTTGAAGCACATACCTTTCCCGTTGATATCTCAAGCACTCCAAACCAGACGGTAACGAACATTCGCTGCTTGTTGTACTTAAAAATCGTATCATTGGCTTTTTCAAGCACCTCTTTAGGTGACAAGCCCATTGCCGAGTAGTTATTTATAAGGATCTTTGACATCATCATAAACAGCGATGCCGGAATACCCTTACCGGAAACGTCTGCGATCACAAGTGCAAGGTGATCGTCGTCAAGCAGGTAGAAGTCGTAGAAATCTCCGCCGACCTCTTTTGCAGGAGTCATTGAAGCGTAGATGTCAAAATCCATTCTTCCCGGGAACGCAGGGAATTTGCTCGGGAGCTGATTTTCCTGAATGATCCTTGCAAGGTCAAGTTCAGCACTTATACGTTCCTTTTCAGCCGTAGCATTTCTTATATCCTCGTTATACTTTTCGAGCTTGAGCAGCATATTTGAAAATTCTTCAGCAAGGCTTTGTATCTCATTCCTTGAAGCTATCATGCTCAGCTTATCGACTGTATCCTGTATATCCTTATTCCGCTCGTACGATCTGATGATACCCTGTTCTTCTTTTATGGGATCCACAGCGACCTTTTTGACTCTCTTCATAATCAGCAGTCCAAGAAGAACAAACATAAGCGCAAGGCCTGCTGCTATACGAAGCGAAAAAGCCAATACACTGTCAACTATATCCTTCCACTCCATGCCTACTCCGATTACCATCAACATCTTACCATTAGATACAACAGGCTCGAAAACGTGGACGACATCCTGAATTGCTCCCTCTTTATTTGAAAGCTCCATTCTTGTAGGCGAGCTTTCTGTTTCAAGGACCTCATCAAGGATCGGGTAAACGCCTTTTTCATAAGGCACCTTATAACCAAGCTCAAACAGTTCTCCGCCCTGACTGATACGCTTCTCGTTATTCAGCGCACCGGTTATGAGGAATATACCTTCTTTTCCATCTCTAACCACAAAGCTGTACAAAAATTTTGTCGAAAACGCTCTCTTTGCAGTGTCAAACTTTTCAGTGAGCTGATAATAGCATATCTCAGCAAACAGCTTCTGACCCTCTTCATCAAGCCGTGTTTTTACCTCTTCGGTAGTATAAAGAGTAACATCTGTAAGGCTTGGTCTGAGCAGTTTGAGACGGTTCATTTTTTCAAGAAGTTTTTTCTGATTACCATAGAAATATTCCATCTCATCATAGTGTTCCTGCCAATACTCAGAAAGAAAATCTATGCTTTTATAGTTCTTCATCTCCGAGGCGAGATTCATTCCAAGATTCTGCGTGCTTTTAAATCTTTCTTCTATATAATGATCTACATTATACAAAAAAAATGCAACTGACGTTATAACTATGAAAAACACTTCAATGAAAACAAGTGGGATCGTTATCTGGACCCACAGCTTATGCTTTCTTTTTTTCTTTTTTACCGAGTCCTGCATTTTTAAAACGCTCCCTCAACATCTTAGAGATTCTTTCATGAACAAATGTGATAATATACAAAGTGATCATAGACATCACAAACAGCACGCTTACACAAAGCGCAACGTTGTCACCTATCTTTTTACTCAGCAATTTATAATATATCTGCATTATCGGACAATTATATAAATATATAATCATGCTGTTCCTGCTTGTAAACTTCCAGAAACGTGTTTTATGCAGTTTATCGTTAAATCCCATCCTATCTATCACAAGGAAGAGCAAAAGCAGGGAAATTCCGCCTGTTATCCGTCCGATCCAGTGAAACAAAAAGTGCTGGTTCTTGTATGGTATCATAAAGATACTGATGGCAAGCATTACGGCACTTGATAACAGCAGCACTGCAACAGGAAGCTTTTCGAGCTGTTCGCTATAATAATAAATAGCTATTCCTATAAAATAGATCGGTATGAAAGGTGCTATCTGACCGAGCTTGTAATACTCAATACCGTCAAGCAGATACTGTGATGCCATCGCAAGTCCAACGGCTATGACCGCCGTCAAAGGAAGCAGCTTTTTGGAGATCAGCGGCTTGAGAAGAATAAATACAAGCGTTACCCAGAACAGCATCAGCAAAAGCCACAGGTGCTCGGCAAAGCAGCCAAGGAAAAGATATTTGTAGCCTTCAAGGTATCCGGCATTCTCAGGTCTGCCGTAACCAAAAACATTAAATGTTGTATACATCGGCACTACCCAGAACACTCCCCACAGCAGGAATGGTAAAAGTATTCTCTTTGATCGTCTTGTCAGCTCGCTTAGAATAGTTGCGTTCTTATTTCTTGTTATGCTGTTGGCATACAGGAAACCCGAGCCGATAACAAATGCAGGCATAAGAGTCATATCAAATACATCGAACATCTTATCGACAAAAGGCGAACTTACACCCAGGTGAGAAATATACGGAGATGTGCTGATATAATAAATTGCACAGTGTCCGAAAATAACGAACATAAGGCACACTATCTTCATATCCGAAATATAATTATAATACTTTTTTTCTGCCATTTTGATCTCCTTATCTGCTACACATACTGCCCAGCGTAAACTATATATTGCGCTGCTGCACATTCTAATTATATATATCTATTATAATTATTTAATCATACCATATAATTGTTAACATTTCAAGTATATTAAGCTGTATAATAAAATAAAAAAAGTATCACTTCTCTGCTTTACTTTTAGCTATGATTATGGTATACTATTCATAAACTCTAAGAGTACTATGAAAGAGGGACAATAATTATGAATATTGAAAAAAATCTTATTGGAAACAAAATGACAATGACACTTTCAGGCAAAATCGATGCTATTACCGCTCCGGTCATTGAAAAAGAGATCGAAGTACTGCCAAAGGAAGTAACCGCTCTTGATATTGACCTTGAAGCAGTAGCTTATATCTCTTCGGCAGGACTGAGAATGCTGATAAGCGCTCAGCAGCAGATGGACGAACGTAACGGTTCACTCAGGATAGTAAAAGCAAACGATGCTATTCTTGAAATATTTGAGGTAACAGGATTCTCCGAGTTCCTGCCCATACAGTATTAAGATCAATAGATAAACTAAGATCATACCGATAAGGAGACAATTATGAGAGAAGACTATAAAGCAGCTAAAAAGCTCGCTGATGAAGCTGTAAAAGAAGCTGCAAGGAACGGAACATCACCATACCTGCCTGTTCTTGATGAGATAGAGGATATAAAGTCCGCATCAAGCGAAGTCAGGCTGGGGCTTATGGAACTGCCTGTCAGCAGGATAATAGGCAATAAGGAAGCCGGCAGAAACAATGCCTTTGCCAACAACTTCATGCCCTTGCTGGAAGACGGCAGCGAGTTTGCAAACAAGTGGTCAAACCTTTACGATTCATTCCTGAACGAAGGCATTCGTGATGCCGTCAAGGTTTATGAATACATGAACGATTACTATGTTCAGGAAGGCAACAAGCGTGTTTCCGTTGCTAAATTCGGTGATATGGAGTTTATTCTTGCCGATGTGCGCAGGATAATGCCAAAGCCCAGCGACACCAAGGAATACAAAGTCTACTGTGAATATCTTGATTTCTACTCAGTCACAAAGAATGCTTACATCGTTTTTTCGCAACCCGGTGAATACACTAAGCTCGCTGAGCTGCTCGGTGAAGACCTGAAGACCAAGTGGCCCGATTCGCTTTGCACTGAGCTTAAACTTGCATATTTCAGCTTCTGCAAAAAGTGCAGGACAGTTTTGAAGATGACTGATGACCGCCAGCTTTCCGAAGCATTTCTGATGTACATCTCTATCTTCCCGATGAAAACGCTCAGCAAGGATACTCAGGAGCAGATAGTAAAGAATATCAAGCTCGCTTCTTCCGAGCTTGAAAGCACAGCAAACAATATATCGTTTATCGAGTCAGCTCCCGAAACTGTATCTCAGGGTGTTTCCTCACGCCTTAAAAAGCTGCTTTCGGGCAAGAAAAAGTACACCGCTGCTTCACCGCTGCGTGTTGCATTCATATATGCTGATGATCCTGAAACTTCACGCTGGACAGACAGCCACGAGGCAGGCAGGCTTTATGTAAACATGATGGCAGGCAGCAACGTTGCCACAAAGAACTACATAGGCAGTGCCGATGCTATCGAACGTGCGATAAAAGACAAGAACGAGATAATCTTTGCGGTATCCCCTTCAATGATACCCGATGCGCTGACCGCAGCCGTAAAGCACCCATCGGTGCAGATAATCTGCTGCAGCGTCGGTGAAAAGCACACTTCGCTCAGGTATTATCACGGAAAGCTGTATGAAGCCACTTTCCTTATGGGTATACTTGCGGCAGACAGGCTTCTGCTTGAAGGCAATGATACCCCAAGAAAGATAGGATATATCGTAAGGCCGGGCAGTGATATCAGCACAAGGGATCTTAATGCTTTTGCAGTCGGTGTTTCGCTGATAGATCCGCAGTGTATGATAATTCTCGGCAGCGATGTGCAGGCTATCAAACAGCAGGGCATAAAGTTCTACGCTGACTTTGATTACTCGGGCAATGTCGGCATGGATGTCCGCCCGGGACTTTACAAAGCAGGTGAAAACAAAGATGAATACATCGGTGCACCGTACTTCAGCTGGGGTAAGTATTATGTTCAGATAGTTCAGTCGGTGCTTTCGGGTGCGCTTGAGCTCAATCCAGCAGATACAAAGAGTGCTTCAAGCTACTGGTTCGGACTTTCAACAGGTGTTGTTGATATAAGAGCAAACAACCTCTCGTATCAGACAAGCAAAATGCTTGCTTTCTTCAAGAATTCTATCGTCAACGGCGGATTTGATCCGTTCACGGGCGAGCTTCACACCCAGTCAGGCGATGTTTTGCAGGAGGACTACGAAAAGCACGTAGGCGTTTCTGTTGAAAGAAAGACCATGACCGCCGGAAATATCGCATTTATGGACTGGCTCAACGATAATATCCAGGGAGATCTGAAACAGTTATCAGGCGCTGAACAGGAGAAAGTATGAAGATCCTTGCAATTGCAGACGAAGAATCCAAGTTTCTGTGGGACTTTTTCACCCCCGACAAGCTGGATGGAATAGACCTTATAATCTCCTGCGGCGATCTTCGTGCGGAGTATCTGGAGTTTCTTGTGACGATGGGGCACGTTCCTGTGCTTTATGTGCCGGGAAACCACGACACACGTTATGAAAAGCACGCCCCCGAAGGATGCGAGTGCATTGACGGTAAGATCGTAACGATAGGCGGCATAAGGATACTTGGGTTCGGCGGCTCGATGAAATACGGAAACGGTCCGTATATGTACACCGAGGAGGAGATGAAAAAGCGTATCAAAAAGACACGCAAGCTCATAGTCAAAAATGAGGGTATAGATATACTTGTCACTCACTCCCCTGCCAACGGTTACGGAGATATGGACGATATACCGCACCGTGGCTATCAATGTTTCAACTCGCTTCTTGAAGCGTGCAGACCAAGGTTCATGCTGCACGGGCACGTTCACGCAACCTACGGCAAACGCTTTAAACGTGTTATCAATCACCCGAGCGGTACAAGAATAATCAACTGCTTTGATCGCTATGTGGTCGAGTTGGACAAGCAGGATAAAACTGCTCAGCCTGATAAAAAGCTGATCAAAAAAATGATCTCGGCTATTTAGTACTTATAAACAATAAAGCTCTTGCGAAAATCTCACAAGAGCTTTTGTTATGGTCATTGTTCCTCGGATGGTTCTTCACGGCGTGCGTCCTCAAGAGCTGTTTCAAGTCCGTTAACGGACATTTTTGAATCGTCAAGCTCGATAACAAGGCACTTCTTTCCGCCGACTGTCTGGGTGCGCACCCTTTCCATGCCGTCCTTTGAGATGTTCACGGTAACGCCCGGTACCGTGAGCACTGTTTTTTTGTCCACAAGATTTGCACAGGTAAGTTCCTTTTCACCCAGCGCATTTTCGTAGACCTTTGGCAGATACTCCAGCTTCTGCTGGCTTATGCCCGACTCCCACAGGATAGATGAGATATCCTTGCTGTTTACGGTCGGTATTTCTGTCTCGTGCGCATTTCGGTCGATTATGTCCTGTATCTTGTTGTTCACGCTGTTGATGACCTTCAGGTCAAGCTCATCACCGCAGACGTTGTTCATTATCGACTGGAACGTAGCCTTTTCACTTATTCCGCTCATTGAATACTCACAGCCAAGCAGCTCCTCAACTATTGAGGTATTTGGCTTTTTAGCGTTTTTGGTGTAATAAAGCACGCCGTTGATATCGCTCTGCCTGTCCGAGAAAAGCGGGAACAGAAAACCGTCCGTCGGGGGATCGACAATCCTGTCAGCAGTTTCCTTTTTAACAACGCTGTTGCTCTGCTCGTCGTAGATAAGCCCGTCGATACGCAGGTTTACAGGGCAAACAGCTGTCAGCAGAAAGTTATAATTGTTATCGCTCTCAATATCGCTTTCAAGGTTCTTGTTCTTGCTGATAACGGCGTAGGTGCAGTGTGCAACAAAGATAGTATAAGTCGAAAGGTACTCCATTTTCTCTATGATGCGGTTTATGTATTTATCAACGATATCGCTGTCTGTCAGCTTGCTTCTGAGCACTTCATTCATAAATATCTGCGCTCCGCCCTCAAGGTAAGCGTCCTTGGGGAAATGATACTCAAGCAGATTCTTGCCGATAGAGCCTGAAAGTATCTTTTTAAGATAGGCAACTATCAGCTCGCTCTCGTCCTCTGCGATAAGGTTATTCATCTGGTTTGAGAGGCACTTTATCTTTTTTTCAGAATCAACACAGGCTGTAACAACGTGGTTTATCGTAAAAAAGCCGCTGTCCTTATCAAGATTTCTTTTTATCTCGTTTATCTCTTTTTTATTCATTATTTCTTCCTCCGTTTTAGATCACTGCAATATAGTATAGCACATTTTTGCCTGATTTGCAACAAAAAACAGCCGACAGATTTCGCCGTCGGCTGATTGTTTTTAAACGGGGTGAACCTTGTTTTCAGCATCAGAATGCTTTGAATCTACTCCGTACTTTTTATCTCTGCGTGCCTTGAAGAAATTAGGTGCGACCTTTGGGAACATAGCGTAAGTCAGGATATCCTCTTCCTGCTCTGTCCACTCAGCAGCCTCTTTCTTCATAGTTTCAAACTCAGGCTCAAGCAGGTCTGCCGGACGGCAGGTAATAGGCTCTTCGCCCTTGAGTATCTGCTTCTGGAACTCGGAATCTATCTCCACCGGAGTCTTTCCGTACTCGCCCTTTACAAGTCCCTTGAACTCCTTGGTAACCGTCTTGTATCTCTCGCCTGTGATAACGTTGAACACTGCCTGTGTACCCACTATCTGCGAAGTAGGAGTTACCAGCGGCGGGAAGCCTGAATCCTTACGAACTCTCGGAACTTCCTTGAGAACCTCTTCGAGCTGGTCAGCCTTGCCTGCCTGTTTAAGCTGTGAAAGCAGGTTTGAAAGCATTCCGCCCGGTACCTGATAAAGCAGTGCCTTTGTATTTGAAGCCAGCATTGAAGGATCGAGCAGACCGCTGTCTATGTACTTCTTTCTCAGTCCCATGAAATACTCTCTGATCTCATTGAGCTTTACAAGGTCAAGACCTGTATCGTACTCAGTGCCCTTGAATGCGGCAACTACCGATTCGGTCGGAGCGTGTGATGTACCGTTTGCAAGCGGCGACATTGCAGTATCAACGCCGTCAACACCTGCCTCGGCAGCCTTCATGATACACATAGAAGCAAGTCCCGAGGTATAGTGTGTATGCAGCTGAACAGGTATCTTCACCGCAGCTTTAAGGTCCTTAACAAGCGTTGAAGCCTCATACGGAGTGAGCAGTGCAGCCATATCCTTGATACAAAGTGACTTTGCACCTGCTGCTTCAATGCGTTTAGCATAATCTACATAATACTCGTGTGTGAACACATCACCTGTTGTATAAGAGATAGCCACCTGTGCGTGACCGCCCTCTTTATTAGCTGCCTTGATAGCAGTTTCAAGGTTTCTTATATCGTTGAGTGCATCGAATATCCTGATGATGTCGATACCGTTTGCGATAGATTTCTGAACGAAATACTCAACAAGGTCGTCAGCATAGTGACGGTAGCCGAGCATATTCTGTCCTCTGAAAAGCA
>DFFV01000033.1 GCA_002371625.1 Ruminococcus sp. UBA3767 | reverse complement strand
AGATAATCCGTGTGAACGATGCGTTCTTTGAGATGCTCAACTCACCTTCAAGGGTGCTTTACAAGTATAATCCGCTGGACATCGTTTACGAAAAGGACAGGTGGAAGATAATCGAGACCATTCGGCAGGCTGTTGCAACAAAACAGCTTTGCGAGTGTGAATACAGCAGATATGTGACATACAGCAACAGCTACAAGAGCATACACGCTAAATTTGAGTATATCGACACGATAGGCAACAAGAACATCATACTCGCTCAGCTTGAGGATGTTACGGTGGAGCGTGAGTTTGAAAAGAAGCTGGAAAAGCTGAGAAGCTCTATGCAGTCTGAAACGGGCATTTTCAACCGTATGCTCATAGTTGACGACTCGGAGATGAACCGTGAGATGCTGACATCGTTCTTTGAGGACAAGTTTATTATCTCGACGGCAGAAAACGGACAGCAGGCACTGGATATACTGCATGACAACAATACTATCGACATTATTCTGCTTGATCTGAATATGCCTGTTATGAGCGGTGAGGAATTCCTTAAAGAGAAAAACGCCGATAAGTCGCTGCGCAGCATACCTGTGGTCATAACCTCCGCTGAGGACTCGCCTCAGCAGCAGCAGGCAATGCTCAGCCTGAACGTCAACGATTACATAGTAAGGCCGTTTGTGCGTGAAACTATGGTGAGAAGAGTCGATAATGTGCTTGAATCGGACAGGTATTTCAGAGAGGTGATAAACAAGCACAGCGCAGCGGGCAATGCTATAAACGATTACACTACCGGCATTTACAATGCAGGCACAGGCAAAAAGCTGATCGAGGCGATGATACACGAAAACATCGGAGTGTGCTCGCTGCTTGTGATACAGATAGACAAGTTCAGTGAGATCAGTGCGGAAAACGGTATGCAGACCGCTGACAGAATGATCTTTGAGCTTGCGCAGATGCTGAGTTCGATGTTCAGGACAAACGACATCGTTGCAAGGCTCGGAGATGACAGCATCTGCGTGCTGATGTGCAATCTTTCGGGCGAGGAAGCTGTGG
The DNA here is from genome assembly GCA_002371625.1 of Ruminococcus sp. UBA3767. GTDB lineage: Bacteria > Bacillota > Clostridia > Oscillospirales > Ruminococcaceae > Hominimerdicola. The sequence goes on along the minus strand of DFFV01000033.1, from coordinate 11,360 downwards.
AAGCAAAGTGTCATCAGATAACCGAAAAGGTATCAAACCTTGATATGAAGCTGACAGAGGCTTACCTGAGCTGCACTATCGGAGCTGTTGTTGCGGACAAGCCCGACAGCTGTGAGCAGCTGCTTGCGGAAGCTGAAAAGGAGCTTGAAAAGGCTAAGAGCGAAAAGGCAAGCTGGTCGATAAAAAGCATATAAACAGAAACTTAAAAAGACCTGTACTTTAAAAGTACAGGTCTTTACTGTTTTTATAATGCCCTATCACATCATATCCTCGATGATATAAGGCAGCTGGACGGTGAAGCACACTCCGGTAGGCATGGTGTTTTCTACCCATACGCTTCCGTTGCAAAGCTCAACGACTCTCTGCACAAGTGCAAGTCCCAGTCCGTTTCCGTCGGTCGAACGTGAATGGTCGCCCTGATAGAATTTTTCAAATATCTTTTTGCGCTTTTCATCGGGTATGCTCGGTCCGTCATCGGAGATCTTGGCAACGATACACTGGTCGCCCCTATACAGCTTAACGCCGATATGTCCGCCTTCACCTGTGAACTTTATAGCGTTGTTGATGATATTCTGCCATATCTGCGCCATAAGCTCCTCGTTGCCGATATATGTTATCTGCTCAAGGTCGATATCAAGCTCAATGTTCTTTTTGGACCACTCAGGCTCAAGTATGAGCAGGATATTTCTCATCTGCTCATCAAGCAGGAATTTCGACTTTTTGCCGATAGTTTTCTGGTTTTCCAGCTTGGTAAGGCTGAGGATATTTGTTGAGAGCTTTGTGAGCCTTGATGTTTCATCAATGATTATCTGAGTATATTCCTTTCTGTCCTCCTCGGAGATGGTGTCATCCTGAAGCAGCTTGGCAAAGCCCTGGATAGATGCAAGCGGTGTTTTGAACTCATGCGATACGCTGGAAATAAAATCTCCTCTGAGCGTTTCTATCTCAGAAAGCTGTACCGCCATTTTGTTGAAGTTGTTCGCCAGCATTCCGTACTCGATATCATCGGGCACACGCACCCTTACCTTAAAGTTTCCTCTTGCGACCTCGGAAGTCGCTCTGCTTATCTCGTGAAGAGGCTGAAGGATGGTTTTGCCCACAAATGATGTGATTATCGTTCCGATAACTATGCAGCCGATAAATGAAAGGATTATTACAAAGTTGACTATCCAGTAAAGGCTGTCGTTTGAGAAGTTATCTATAAGGTAATACTCTCCCTTTACCTTGACAAGCATACTCGCCTTGGGGATGATCCCCGAAGAATCTATATGGTAGCCCTTTTCCTCAAGCTCCTCGATATTATCGGAAATATCACGCTTGTTCATATCGGCATTTGAAACCGTAAAGCCCGAGTTTGTAACAAGCGAAACGATCTTTGAAGGCGTATATTCGGAGTTATCCTTGAACTGCTCACTCAGAGCGTTTATAGACACCGCCATTTCGGAAAGCTGTGTTTCGGCATTTCTCCTCATTATCGGGGAAAATATCAGCAGCAGCACCGTTACAGAGATAGTTGAAGATATGAGCATTACCATGAAAAACATAAACGACAACTTGAATTGCAGCGTGGTTTTCATCTATGTCCTCCTATTGCTTAACTGCTTTATAGCCCAGACCTCTTACGGTCACGATGTTGAAATCCTTACAATCGCCGTATCTTTCACGCAGGCGCTTGATATGCACATCAACGGTTCGTTCATCTACTTCCTTTTCCATTCCCCAGAGCTCATCAAGCAGCTGGCGGCGTGTGAATATCTTGTTGGGGTATGAAAGCAGCTTGAACAGCAGCATAAACTCTTTAGTAGGGATAGTTTCAGCCGGTCCGCCGCCTATCGAAACGCTCTGCGCATCGTAATCAAGCACGCTGTCTCCTACCGTGAGCGAATGCTCCGACGCCATTTTGGAACGCCTCAGCAGTGCACCCACTCTCAGCAGCATTTCGTTTATATCTATCGGCTTTACCATATAATCGTCAGTTCCCGCAATAAAGCCCTCCTGCTTATCCTCAAACGTTTCCTTTGCGGTGACCATGAGTATTGGCAGGTCATAATTAGCTCTGCGCAGCTGTCTTGTCAGCTCATAGCCGTCCATATTAGGCATCATGACATCTGATATGATAAGGTCAATATTAGTTGTTTCCATTACGTCAAGCGCCTCAGCACCGTCATTTGCGGTATGGCACGAATAGCCATGCTGTTTAAGTGCGGCGCTCATCAGCTTTCTCAGGCTGGCATCGTCTTCAACTACGAGTATCTGAAACATAATCCCACGTCCTTTCTGCAGATCCGTATAATTCCCAAGTCAAATTTAGTTTACCTCAAAATTGTGAACTCGTGATTAATTTTTATCGTATATGCCCTAACATTGTGCACATTGCCCACAAAATTTCAGATAACGTTTGCGAAGTTTAGAAATTCCGTGAGAATAAATTTTTGAAAGCATCCCTAAAATTCATATTCGGTTCACGTTGGGCTGTTATTATGTATACAACGAAGAGAGAAAGAAGCCTCTCGAACGACTTTGACACTGAGTAAAATCTAAAAGCTGATACGTTTTCTGCGATCCCCCAAGTCGCTGTATAAGATTTCAGGTTTTACTGAATGTCAAAAAAATCCCTTTCATAATTCCATAAAGATTAAAGCTCATTCCCTAAGAATGAGTTTTAATTTTTTTATGCGCATTTACGCAGAATATGAACTTAGTACACAAATATTTTTTGCATACTTTTTATGAACTTTTTCACCAAAAGCGCCGCAAGCCCTTTAGCGATGGGATTTCAATAGTCCAAAAAAACTCACAAAAAATTTTGGAAACCTCCCGAAAATTCATATTCAATTCACACAGAGCTGTTATTATATAGTTGTCGCAAGGGACAAGAGCAGTTGCGGCAACCAAAAAAGACGGCTATATCCTTTAGGTTCCCCAATATAAGCCTGAAGGGTTCACTAATAAAGAATTATTCTAAATTTCCCTTTCATAATTCCATGGATTTAATACTTACTTCTGATGCAGGAGTGAGTATTAAATCTTTTTTTGAGCTTTTTTCAAAAAGATAAGCCATACCGCTGCGTGCGATATGGCTTTAATTTATGCTATCACATATTTTTTTGAATATTCCTCGATCTTTTCCTCGTAGGTCTTAGGACCGTTCCTGTGGAGTTTTTCAAGGTACTCGTGCTTTTTGAGCGTTGAGTATTCCTGTCTGCTGGCGAGCAGGTAGACCGCAATGTTGGAGCAGTGGTCGGATATTCTCTCAACGTTGGTGAGTATATCTATGAAATGCACGCCGACATCGACCTTACAGATACCGCTCTTTGCCCGGTTGATATGTATAGCTTTAAGCTCCTCGACCAGTCGGTCAACGACCTCCTCAAGAGGCTCTATCTCGATCATATCCTCGATCTCCATAGTTTTTGTAGCCTTGATAGCAAGCTCTATTATCTCGGAGATAGCTGCAAATACTACGCTCAGTTCCTTTTTGGCATCGGGTGAGAACTCGACCTCCTCATCAAACAGCGCCTGTGCTGTTTCAAGGATATTTATTGTGTAGTCGCCTATCCTCTCATATTCTGATATAAGGTGGAAATAAGCGGTCACCTTTCGTGATTCGTCCTCATTGAGTCCGCAGTCATTGAGCTTGATAAGGTACTGCCCTACCCTGTCCTCGAGCCTGTCGATAGTATCCTCACGCTCTCTTATCTTCTCAACGAGCTTAGGACTGTATTCCTCATAAAGAGCTACAACGGACTTGAAGTTCTTCTGCGCCTGTATGCCCATTTGAACGACAGCTTCGCTTGTCTGAGCGATAGCGACATTAGGGGTAACAAGAAATCTCTCGTCAAGGGTATCCTCCTCAAGCTCGTCATCGTCCTCGCCCGGCTTATCTCTTACCGTCATGCAGGCGAGCTTTTCAAGCAATCCCGCAAACGGAATAAAGATGCAGGTAACAACGATATTGAATATTGTATGGAAGTTTGCGATATCTCCCGTTGTGAACTCCTTATCCCAGAACGACCAGCCTACTGTATACTGGATAGTATATATAGCTATGAGGAAAATGATGGTACCTATAAGGTTGAAGTAGAAGTGCAAAAGACCTGCACGCTTTGCGTTCTTTGAAGAATTAAGGCTTGAAAGCAGCGGTGTTACGCAGGTTCCTATATTCGTGCCCATGATTATCGGGAAAGCTGATGCAAAAACTATCGCACCCGAGCCGGAGATAGCCTGAAGGATACCAACGGCAGCGGCAGAGCTTTGTGTACATACCGTTACAACTGCACCTGCAAGGATACCGAGCAGCGGATTTTCAAGCACACGGAATATCTTCTTGAATATCTCCATCTGCGCCATCGGCTCGACAGCATTTCTCATTATAGTCATTCCCGTAAAGAGAATAGCAACGCCGATAAGTATCTCACCGACATTTTTCTTCTTGCTTCTCTTTGAGAACATTATAAGAATGATGCCTGCTATTGCAAGTATCGCCGAGAAGTTGGTCGGCTTTATAAAGTTTATAAAGAAATTGCCCTCTCCCGAGCCTTCGAGCTTTGTGAGCCTTAGTATCTGCGCTGTCATGGTGGTGCCGATATTAGCGCCCATGATGATGCCCACAGCTCCCCTGAGCTTGAGTATGCCCGCATTAACAAGACCTATAACGATAACGGTCGTTGCTGTTGATGACTGGACTGCTGCGGTAACGACTGCACCGAAGAATATACTTGTAAAGATATTACCCGACATTTTAGCCAGTACCTTTTCAAGCAAGCCGCCCGAAGCCTTTTCAAGCCCCGAGCTTAGCGTATTCATACCGTACATGAAAAACGCCAGTCCTCCGACAGCTGCAATGATGTTAAAAATGTTCAAAACATTACTCTCCTTTTACTTTTCCAAACTTTCCTTTACCCCTTGAACTTATCATTAACTATCTTATACATCTCGTCGAATCCGTCTATGCTGCACTTATCCATTGCTGAAAGCTGGTAAGTCTTGCTGTCTTTAGTATAAGCCGCAACTGTGATATCAAGGTCAACGTTGCCGCCTTCAAATTTTGATTCGATCTTCTTGTCTATAATATCGGCTGCATATTTTTTCAGCTTTTCAAGCTCTGCACTCGTTATAGTCTTCTGCGTGCCTTCTTCCTCGTCCTTTACACGCCCTGAATAGTAGACCTTATATTCTGTTTTTTCCTGCTTTTTTGCAAGCTCGCCCTTTGGCTCTGTCTTAAATACAAGCATCACCATTTCGTCCTCGTTCTCTGAGGATTCAGGCAGGCTGTCCTGCTGAGTATTCTGAACGGGCAGCAGGTCTGTCAGGTCCAGGCTGGTAGAATCATCACCGCAGGATGCGAAGCAAAAGCATACAGCCAGCATTGCAAATACCGCTATTATTCTTTGTTTCATAATATAAGCCCTCTTTTTTTCTTTTCAGCAAAACAAGCCAAAGCCTCAGCAGTATCCCGCCCGGCTTTGACTTTTACTAACTATCTTTTCCCTGCAACGATAAGCCTGTTGAGTGCTCGCTTCAGCTTTTTCTCAGCCCTGTCGAACTCCTTTTGGCTCTCGTTTCTTTTCATTCTTTCCTCAGCATTCTTTTTTGAACGTTCGGCTCTTGCAACATCTATCTCGTCCGCCCATTCGATAGCATTGGTCACAACAGTGACATTATCAGGCGATACCTTGATTATGCCGCCCGATATTGCCGCCTCTTTCAGTGTTCCGTCAACTTCTATCAGAAACGGTGAAGAAACGAGGTTTGCAACGTATGGTATATGCCCTTTAAGGATACCCACGTTGCCTGTGGTGGTCTTAGCTATTATCTGAGTTGTTTCTCCCTGAAAAAAGGTTTTTTCAGGTGTGATTATTTTAATTGTGTATGGAGTCATGTTTTATCTCCTGTTGGATATCATGCGTTTTCGGCATTTTCCGAATTCTTCTTTGCCTTTTCAACAGCTTCGTCTATCGTTCCTACAAACAGGAATGCAGACTCAGGCAGGTCATCATGCTTGCCCTCGATTATCTCCTTGAAGCCTCTGATAGTTTCCTTGAGCGGAACATACTTACCCTGATAGCCTGTAAACTGCTCTGCCACAAAGAACGGCTGCGAGAGGAAACGCTGTATTTTTCTTGCTCTTGATACGGTCAGCTTATCCTCATCTGAAAGCTCATCCATACCCATGATAGCGATAATATCCTGAAGCTCAACATATCTCTGCAGGATAGACTGTACCTTTCTTGCTACCTGATAATGCTCATTTCCAACTATCTCGGGAGTAAGTATCCTTGAGGTAGACTCCAGCGGATCGACTGCCGGGAAGATACCCAGCGAAGCTATGCTTCTTGAAAGAACCGTTGTTGCATCAAGGTGAGCAAATGTTGTTGCAGGTGCAGGGTCTGTCAGGTCGTCCGCAGGTACATAAACTGCCTGCACAGATGTGATAGAGCCTTTATTTGTTGAAGTTATACGCTCCTGGAGCTGTCCCATTTCGGTAGCAAGTGTTGGCTGGTAACCAACTGCCGATGGCATACGTCCGAGCAATGCGGAAACCTCAGAGCCTGCCTGAGTAAATCTGAATATGTTATCTATGAACAAAAGCACGTCCTGACCTTCAACATCACGGAAATACTCTGCCATAGTAAGTCCCGAAAGACCGACTCTCATTCTTGCTCCGGGCGGTTCGTTCATCTGTCCGTAAACAAGCACTGTCTTTTCAAGAACTCCCGACTGCTTCATTTCATAATAAAGGTCGTTGCCCTCTCTTGTTCTCTCGCCTACTCCCGTAAATACCGAGATACCGCCGTGCTGGTTGGCAACGTTATTTATAAGCTCCTGGATAAGAACTGTTTTACCAACGCCTGCACCGCCGAAGAGGCCTATCTTACCGCCCTTGAGGTATGGTGCGATAAGGTCGATGACCTTGATGCCCGTTTCAAGGATTTCATTGGAAGCTGTCTGCTCCTCGTATGAAGGCGGGTCACGGTGGATCTCCCACCTTTCCTTAGTTTCGGGTGCGGGCATATTATCAACCGGCTCGCCGAGCAGATTGAACATTCTTGAAAGTGTTTCAGGTCCCACGGGAACGCTGATTGCCTTGCCCGTATCAACTGCCTGAGTACCTCTTACAAGTCCGTCAGTAGAGCTCATAGCGATACATCTTACAACGTCATCGCCTATATGCTGAGCGACCTCAACGGTCAGCTTTTTGCCGTTGTTGTCGATCTCTATCGCATTGAGAAGATTAGGTAAACGGTCCTTTTCAAATCGGATGTCCACAACGGCTCCGACGATCTGAACGACCGTTCCTATGTTTTTGCCTTCCATTTATTTACCGCCTTTCAAAACGTTTTTTTAAAAGCAAGGGTATCATCCCTGCGGTCATTTTTTCTTGAACTTTTTGGTGCACCAATAACCAAAGGTAAAGATAAAGTATAACACCAGCGGCACGGTTATGCCCCATTTGACTGTGAATTCATAATCCTTTGAGAAAACGAACCTTTCAAACAGCCAGACTATAACATCAACGCTGACAACGAACACTGCAACACCTATCAGCCACAGCAGTATTCTTTTGCGGAAATCTTTCATATCAAATTACCCTGTATATCCTTTTCCTTTACCCTTAGCGCTAAGAGTCATTAAGGCTTGCAGAGCTTATCTCGGTCAGCTCCTGAGTTATCTGTGCCTGTCTTGCACGGTTATACATCAGCGACAGGTTCTCGATCATCTCATCGGCGTTATCCGATGCAGATTCCATTGCTGCACGCCTTGCCGCCTGCTCGGAAGCAAACGAATCGACTATTGCCGAATAGAGCAATCCGCACAGATACGAGGGTATCATTCCCTCAAAGACCTCCTCGGGCGACGGATCGTACACGCACGAAGCATGGCGCTGTCCTCCCCACGAGGTGAGGTTTTCAACAGGAAGTATAGCCATTTCACACGGTTCCTGCGTTATTGCGGAAACAAAAGTGGTATATATCAGGTCAACGCTGTCAAACTCGCCTTTTTTAAAGCGTGAAGCCACGTCCTCTGCGATATCCATTGCGCCGTACATACTCAGCCCCTCGGCTATCTCGCTGAAAGTATCGGTAACGTTATAATCACGCTTGCTGAAATACTCCACAGCCTTTTTGCCGATAGCCATTATGCTGACTGTTCTGCCCTTTTGCTTCAGGTCATCGGCTTTTGCGGCAGCTTTTTTGAGTACATTGACATTAAAGCCGCCTGCAAGACCTCTATCGCCTGCAATAACTATCATAAGTGTATTCTTTTTTTCGACTTTACTTGTAAAAACGGATGTAAAATCGTTATCCCGTGATATTTCGCACATTGAATTGAAAAGAGTTTCAAAAAACGGCTGCACCGCCACTGCTCTTTCCTTTGCACGACGCATTTTCGACGTTGCGACGAGCTGCATGGCTTTGGTTATCTGCTTTGTGCTCTCAACGCTTTTTATGCGCCTTTTTACATCCTTCATATTAGCCGTTGCCATAAGCTAAAGCTCCTTATTTCGATTTGAGGAATTTCTCGGTATAGCTCTTCAGGACTTCCTTGATAGCCTGCTCGTTCTCTTTAGTAAGTTCCTTTGTCTGCGTTATAGAGGAATAGATATCCGGGTGGCTCTCCCCGATCTCCTTGAGAAGATCGTCCTCAAACTCCCTGATATCCGCAACGGGAATATCCTTGAGGTAATTGTTTACCACGGCATAGATCATTACTACCTGCTTTTCAACGTCCATAGGTGAATTTTTGCTCTGCTTGAGCACTTCAACTATTCTTTCGCCCTGAGCAAGTCTGTCCTTGGTATCCTGGTCAAGATCCGAGCCGAACTGTGAGAAGTTCTGAAGCTCTCTGTACTGCGAATAGAGCAGCTTGAGCGGACCTGAAACCTTCTTCATAGCCTTTATCTGCGCACTTCCGCCGACTCTTGATACCGAGATACCGGGGTTTACGGCAGGTCTTACGCCCGAGAAGAAAAGCTCTGTTTCAAGGAATATCTGACCGTCGGTTATAGATATGACATTTGTCGGGATATATGCTGAAACGTCGCCTGCCTGAGTTTCGATGATAGGCAGTGCGGTTATTGAACCGCCGCCGTTTTCTTTATTCAGGCAGCAGGCTCTTTCGAGCAGTCTTGAATGGAGATAGAAAACATCTCCGGGGTACGCTTCTCTGCCGGTAGGTCTTTTGAGCAGAAGCGACATTGTTCTGTATGCAACGGCGTGCTTTGAGAGGTCATCGTAAACGCACAGCACATCCTTGCCCTGAAGCATGAAATACTCTGCCATAGCAACGCCCGCATAAGGAGCGATATACTGCAGCGGTGCCATCTCGGAAGCTGTTGCCGAAACGACAACGCAATAATCCATAGCGCCGTTTTTGGTAAGTGTATCAACGACATTAGCGACGGTTGAACGCTTCTGTCCGATAGCGACATAGATACAGATAACGTCCTTGCCCTTCTGGTTGATGATAGTATCAAGAGCGATAGTAGTTTTACCTGTTTGTCTGTCGCCGATTATAAGCTCACGCTGTCCTCTGCCTATCGGTATCATCGAGTCGATAGCCTTGATACCTGTTTGCAGCGGTCTGTTTACAGACTGTCTTGTAATTATTCCGAAAGCGGGGCTTTCAACAGGTCTGTACTCATCTGTAAGGATATTTCCCTTTCCGTCGATCGGTGCGCCAAGGGCATTTACAACTCTGCCCAGCATTGCATCTCCGACGGGAACGGAAACTATCTTTCCGGTTCTTTTAACGCTCGAACCCTCGGTAATACCTTCCTCAGAGCCGAGCAGCACGCAGCCGACAAAGTCCTGCTCAAGATTCATCGCCATACCGTATGTACCGTTGCAGAACTCCAGCAGCTCGCCCGACATACACTTATCTATGCCGTGAACTCTTGAAATACCGTCACCGACCGTACACACAGCGCCTACATCGTCAAGCACGAGCTTTGAGCGGTAGTCCTTTATCTGCTGTTTTATCAATCCCGTGATCTCATCAGGTCGTAATTTCATAACAAAGACCGAACCTTTCAATAAATTTGAATGCTATTAAACGATAGCACTGTCGATCTGAGATCTTATTTTATCCAGCTTGCTTTTTACGCTGGAATCTATCTCAGTATTGCCATATCTCAGCACGATTCCGCCGAGTATGGTCTTATCCTGTTTTTCGTGAAGTATTATACTCTTTCCCGAAACGCTGCTCAGCTTATTTATCAGCTTTTCCCTCAGCGCCGGTGAAAGCGGGTGCACGGTAGTTGCCGAGACCTCAAGTATGTTTTTCTTTTCATGATACAGCTTTTTAAGCTCCTGCGTGATAGCAGGCAGCTGCTTTATTCTTCCCTTTTGTGTAACAACGCACAGAAAATCGAGCACGGTATCGCTCACCCTGCCGCCGAACACATTTTCAAGTGCTTTTTGCTTATCCGCAAAAGATATGAGCGGTGATGAGAGCATTTCAACGAACTCGCTCTGCGTGCCGTCAAAGATGATACCGGACACCTGCGAAAGCTCATCGTATGTATTATCCAGAGTGCCCTGCTCCTCACACAGCTCAAAAAGCGCTGTGCTGTAAACATTCTCAACGCTTCCTGCCATTACACTTCACCCACATCGTCAATGAATTTCTCAATGAGTCTTTCATTATCCTCGCTGGTAAGATCCTTTTCAACAACAGCGGCTGCTGCTGAGAATGCGATCTGCGAGATCTCGTCCTTGATAGCGTTTACAGCTATCTTCTTTTCACGCTCGATCTCGTTCTCCGCATTTGTGCGGATACCCTTTGCTTCCACTCTTGCCTCGTCTATGATCTCATCGGCACGCACCTGTGCTTTTCTGGTAGCGTCCCTGATGATCTCGGCGGACTCTTCCTTTGCCTGTCCTATCTTTTCGTTATAGTCAGCCTCAAGCTTCTGAGCATTCTTTTCAGCTTCATCGGCTCTGTCATAGGATTCCTTTATCTCCTTCTGACGTTCATCGACGACCTTGTTGACCTTATCGAAAAGAAAATGCTTCAGAACAAGGAAAAGTATGAGCGTATTGAGCAAAGTAGCGATTATAGTTGTCAGGTCTATGGACATAAAATCCGTTATATCGCCTGATGCAAAAATCATTTACTCTACCTCCGTTCCTCTGTCGTAAAACAGAGCTGTTTTCCTTATCAGAGCTTGCCGATAAACGGATTTGCAAACATAAGTATAAGTGCTACAACGAATGCATAGATACCTGTTGACTCCGCCATAGCAACACCGATGAACATAGTTCTTGTGCAGTCGCCCTTTGCTTCGGGCTGTCTTGCGATAGCCTCGATGGTCTTACCTACTGCGTAGCCTTCACCGATACCAGGTCCGATACCTG
>DFFV01000104.1 GCA_002371625.1 Ruminococcus sp. UBA3767 | reverse complement strand
AGAGATCAGGCGACTTCCACCGCCATTTTCAACAGTTCAGGAGGATACTTTCGCCGTTCCACACAATTGACAAGAACCCGAAAGCGATGTGAAAAATCACACGAAATAATAGCCCGGAGCGACACAAAAGCCGCAGTCATATCAATCCTATATGCGACGGACAAGCGGTGCCGCCGCTGCGGCAAATTCTGATTTAGCATAGCAAATAAGAAAGGAGTGAACCCCATGTGTACTTGGTTCTATTCAGAAAGATCCACACTGTCACCGATCATCACAAAGGCACAGCAGCTACCGCTTGCGGATACGATCAGGAACTATATGTCACGTTCGGCTGAAATGTCGGGCAATATCCGTCCTACCGATATGGCGGCGGTGTTCGCTCCGAATAAGCAAGGCGTGGTGCGGATATTTGACAGCTATTCACAGGAGCTTGTGTTCACGGACAGTGTGCGGATAGCGGTGGCAGATAGATCAGCCAGTGCGGATCCGCAGAGAATCTTGACATTATCTCAAGTGCGGCTGCCGCATTGTTCTCGTGAATGTCTATCGAAGGCATAAGATATGTCTGTATGTGCAGCTTCTTGTTGAAATCACCCACTGTCAGCATATCGCCCATATTCGTATCTACAGAGTCGTCAAGGGGCTTTACAGGCTCGTAATACTGCTGCAAAGCGTTCACACTGACTATCTCTTTCTCCGGGTAGCGCAGTGCCGTCAGCTTGCCGCCGAAAACACAGCCCGTGTCGATGCAGTAAGTGTTGTTATGTACCCTGACCTCTCTGCCTGCGATGTGGCCGTAAGCAACAAGCGCTTTGCCCCTGTAATCGTCCGCCCAGTCAAGACGAACAGGCAGACCGTACTCGTCAAACTCGCCTGTTCTCTCGCCGTAAAGGCAGAAATCTCTGACAGCCTGAGAGCCTCGTCCGATGTATTTCTGTGATTTTGCAAGCTGCAATACCTGCTTTCTTGCATTGAGCTGGATATTTGTTGCATCGATTACCGTCAGTTTCATATTGTCAAGGCGCTTGTTCGCAGCATAAAACAGCAGGTCAAATGCATCTGCTGAAACAGTCTGGTCGTTCTCGTCGTCACTTACCATTCTTCTGAAGAAGTCTGATGACAGCACCTCTGTCGGCTTGTAATATTTTTTTGCAAAGCTCGATTTGCCCGATGAAGTCGCACCTATCATTGCCACAAGGCAGAATTCGGGCAGCTCTATTTTAAACTTATCCATTCTTAGTAAACACCCCCATCTGTGTCGGTGTGCCGAGCTTTTCGTCCACGTCATCTATGCCGCTGATACGGCAATCGTAACCGAACTTCTCGCAGATATGATCTGTCCACTCCCTGAACTCCTGCCTTGTCCATTCAAAGCGGTGATCGCCGTGACGCAGATCATTGTCCTGTATATGCTCATAGTTTGCGTTATATTCTCTGTTTGGCGTGGTCAGGATAACTGTCCTTGGTGCTGCAAATTCAAACACCGAGCGCTCAAAAGCGGGTATCCTCATATAAAACTGCACACGGCTGCCTGGGAACTAATTCTTTTCCCGGCGGCATCTGTGCATATACTGTGCGAACGATGATGCCATCACTCTCCATTGACTGCAGGCACGTCAGCAGGAACATCAAAATATAGTCTTGCAGCAGGGAATATAGTTGTGATACAGTTGCATTCTTCCGTATAATGTGGTATAGTATATTTATCTGATAAAACTTGATAATCAGATCGGCCTGTTCCTGTAAAACTGCTTTAGCTTGTTTTATGCCACTTTTGCTTCCGTGTTGCTTTTAAATAATTCGGAATTTGTTAGAAAGGATCGTATCAGATGATATATGAAGATATAGTTCAAAATAAAGAAATACTTGAATACTATGAGCGTGGCTGTGTTATTCTGGACTCACTGGGATACACTGATCATTCAACAGCCCATACGAAGCTGGTTGCGGGCAGGGCTGCTGATCTGCTCAAGGCTTTCAATTATGGACAGGATGTTATCGAGCTTGCCAGGATCGCAGGTTTTATGCATGATATAGGAAATGCGATCAACAGGCATCATCATGCGGAGTATGGCGCTTTGTTAGCCAATGAGATACTCAAGGAAACTGACCTGAAGCTATCAGATCGGGTGCAGATCGTTTCTGCGATAGCTAACCATGATGAATCCGACGGAGTTGCATCAGATCCTGTTTCTGCGGCACTTATCATCGCAGACAAAACAGATGTCAGAAGAAGCCGTGTTCGTGAAAAAGACCCCATGCAATTTGATATACACGACCGTGTGAATTATGCAGTAACAGCAACAAGGCTCAGATTTGGGTTGGAGGAGAAGCGCATAACGTTATACCTGACGATAGATGAAAGTATATGTACTATGTATGAGTACTTTGATATTTTTCTTGACAGGATGACTATGTGTTCACAGGCTGCCAGGATACTGGACAGTCAGTTCTCTCTGAAGGTGAATGGGCAGAGGGTTTTGTGATAATGTGCATATACATTTCAGAGCCGCCCGATACCGTGAAGTAAAAAAACGACCACCTGAAAAAGCCCTGAAATGCTTGTGAAAGCAGATCTCAGGGCTTGATTTATTATTATGCAATGCATGTTATTTGATAAGGCTCTCCAGAGTTTCAAACAACAGATCATTGTCTATCGGCTTGCTAAGGTGTGCATTCATTCCCGCTTGCAGACTTCTTTGAACGTCCTCATCGAATGCGTTGGCTGTCATAGCGATAATAGGGATAGTTTTTGCATCAGCTCTTTCAAGTGCTCTTATTCTTGCCGCAGCTTCAAGTCCGTCCATTTCGGGCATTCTGACATCCATAAGTACAGCATCGTAGTGTCCCACTTCACTTTCGGAGAACTTTTCAAGTGCTGTCTTGCCGTTCTCGGCATGGTCGACTTTTATATCTCGCATAGCAAGCACCATCTTTACGATCTCCGCATTGATCGGAACATCCTCAGCGAGCAATATGTTCCTGCCTTTAAGGTCAGCCTTGCGACCTGTAGTAATTCTGGCAGGATTTTTCTTTTTGTATGCAGATCTGAATTCCTCAATGACATTATCAGCAAACAGCGGTTTGGCGATAAAGCTGTCAACACCGGCACGCTTTGCTTCTTCAACAACATCGTCCCACTTGTATGCTGTTATGATAATGATAGCAGTTTCGTGACCGACTATCCTGCGTATCTCTCTTGTCGTTTCAATACCGTCCATTTCAGGCATTTTCAGGTCTATCAGAAGCAGATCGAACGGCTGCTGTCTTGCCTGCCTCAGTCTTACCAGTTCTATTGCTTCCTTGCCCAAAAGAACTGTCTCGCAGGCGATACCCGCTTGACCGAGTATCAGCTTTGCGTGTTCACAGGCAACGGGATCATCATCTATAACAAGTACACTCAACTCACTTAGGTTAATACCATCATCTTCCGAGTCGTTATCGGTATATGCTGAATCCATTAGTGTGACAGTCACGGTAAATGTAGTACCCTTGCCCTTTTCGCTTTGAACTTCGATGTTGCCGTTCATCAGCTCGACAATGTTTTTGGTAATAGCCATTCCAAGTCCCGAGCTTCCGTATTTGTTCGTAGCAGAGCTGTCCTCCTGACTAAAGGTGTCGAACAGCTTTGGCAGGTATTCCGGGCTCATGCCTATGCCCGTGTCGGATATTGTAAAGCGCAGAGTTGATCTGCTGTCAAAATGTGCTGTCCTTTCCACAGTAAACTCAACGCTTCCGCCCTCGGGAGTAAACTTGACAGCATTGCCCAGAATATTGATAAGCACCTGCTGCAGCTTCATGTTGTCACCGATATAATGGGCAGCTACCGAGCCGATAACACGGCAGTTGTAATTCAGCCCCTTATCTGTGCACTGAGCACCGAAAATAGAGTTTATATGTTCAAGCAGCTTTGAGAAGGAGAAGTCCTCGTTTTTCAGAACTGTCTTGCCCGATTCTATTCTTGACATATCGAGAATGTCATTTATAAGACTCAACAGGTGATTTGCCGAGCTGCCGATCTTTTCAAGATGATCCCTTGTCTTGTCGGATAATTCAGGAGCGTTAAGAGCAATGGCGTTCAGCCCGATTATAGCGTTCATCGGAGTTCTTATCTCGTGGCTCATACTGGAGAGAAATAGTGTTTTTGCTTTGCTTGCCTGCTCGGCAGCAGCAAGTGCATCGCTGAGAGTCTGGCTCTTTGACATCGATTCTCTCATTTCGTCGTCTATATCCGTAAAGCCCACACCGACGGCATGGACAATCTTATCATCTCTGTCCTGTGCACGGCGGACTCCTGCCATACGCAGCATTTCATAGGTCTCATCACCGTTTTTTCCGACAGCAAGATAACGCAGTGCAATTATAGATTCCTTTTCAAGCCGACTGCGGATATTGTCCGGTTCAATAAAATGCAAAAAGCTTTCACGGTAGCTCTGTGCAACGACTTCGTTCGCATAACGGGTGAA
The DNA here is from genome assembly GCA_002371625.1 of Ruminococcus sp. UBA3767. Taxonomy (GTDB): domain Bacteria; phylum Bacillota; class Clostridia; order Oscillospirales; family Ruminococcaceae; genus Hominimerdicola. The sequence continues at coordinate 1,661 of DFFV01000104.1, read as the reverse complement.
TGCTTCCATATATGAGAAACGATCACCGACCTGCGGCCCCTCCTGCGGTGTAACTACCGAACGGTAACATACACATTCGTCCGAATCGAGATCCACATAATAAACACTTTTGTAATCTGATGCAAGGGCGGTTATCATATGATCCTGCCTGGTGCGCATCTTCTCCTGCTCCAGCAGCTCGTTTTGCAGCTGTAATCTTTGCTCAAGCTCCTCCTGCTTGACCACTGAGGTCTCTTTTTCAATGGCAAGCTCGGCATTCTTTTTACTTTGCATCAACATAAACGTGAACATAACGAGTATCACAAGTGCGGTCAGAAATGTCTGTATAAGGCTTCGTGCGATTATCCCACCTGATACCGAGCTGATCTTTTCGCTTACAACGCTTTCACGGATAAGATATGTAAGCATCCAGTCGGTGCCGTTTATCGGCGTGTATGACAGTGTTTCCTTTACACCGTTATATGTAAACGAAACGATTCCGCCTTTGCTTTTTTCAAAATCAGACCGCAGATCGTCGGCGGAAGTGCTATCTTCAAAATCAGCACGCTCCATAGCCTTTAGAAGATTATCCTCACTTGCCAGACCTCCAAGAACCATATCCGTAAGAGCAGTACCGTCCTTTGTATAAATGTTGCAGAAGGTAGTATTATTATTATCCGACTGTAATGACACTCCCTCCAGCATATTATTCATGTCGATCTCCATAAAGCAGACAGTCAGCGTTTTTCCGTCAAGGGACAGCTTGTTCACCGGTACGGCGATAATAACGCTCTTGCTGCCGCTGCCATTGTCCCTTACAGATATTTCAGGCTCATTGATATGATCGTAATCCAAGCTGTAGTTCTCTATATCGTTCATAGTGCCGTCTTCGGTATATATTAGTCCGTTTGTGTCCACAAAGGCGAACTTTTCAAGGGTATAGAGCTTTTTCATGCGATGCTGATATGCCTGCAAATGTGCTGTATCACTGAGATCGTCCTTTGTCAGCAGGCTGACCGCAGTCTGCATATTCCCGATATTTCGTTTTAATGCAGAAGCAACCACTTGTTCACGCCTGCCCGCAAGCTCATCAAGATACAGCTTGCTTACAGAGCTTACTGCCTTTTCGGTATCCTGCTGTGCTTTCTGTCCCGACCAGTATGTGCCGATCACGAGTATGGCTGCTATCATAAAGCTGCCTATAATAGCTGCAAATAATCCTTTTTTATTCTTTATCTTTTTCATATTATTCTTTCTATTGTGAGATATATCTATAAACTGCACAATGCTTCAAACTGTTTTTTTGCTTCAGCTAAAAGAGGTGAATAATCGGTCTGAGTTCTGCTGCGGAGCAGTTCCGTTATTTCGCTGAGCGGCTTTGTCAGCGGTGAAAGCGACAGATTTGCATACATACCTTTAAGCGCATGAACTGTTTCAAATGCAGCATCGAGATCGTCTTGTGCGATCTGTTGTTCAAGCAGAGCAAGCCTGTTGTCAGCAAGTGCCTTTTCGACAAGTCCTATATAGAATCCTTCCATATTCATGCACCGTGCAAGACCATCGTCCACATCTGCACCATATTCTCTAAGTTTATCAATTGTAAGCATGATTTGACTCCTTCAATTCTTTTTCTATCAAAGCTCCGAACTCCTCAGGCGGAAGCGGCTTTGAGAAATAGTAGC
>DFFV01000043.1 GCA_002371625.1 Ruminococcus sp. UBA3767 | reverse complement strand
GTGAAAATATGCCGATTTTGTGTTGAATTTTGCAAATGAATGTGTTATAATAGAATAAGTATATTTAGTTTCGGAAATTCGACTTTGAATATAATTTTTCAGATAGTCAAGAGGTTGAAAATATGAATAAGAATTATGATGTTATTATCGCAGGCTGCGGCGCAGCAGGACTGTATAGTGCACTCAATCTTCCAAGTGAGCTGAGCGTGCTGGTGCTTTCAAAAATGGAAAAGGACCTTTGCAACACTGCGCTTGCACAGGGCGGTATCGCAGGTGTCTATAACAGTCCCGAGGACAGTCCCGAGTACCACAAGCACGATACTTTCGTAGCAGGCGGATTTGAAAACGATCCCGTTTCTACCGATGTGCTTGTAAACGAGGCAAAGATAGATATAGCTAAGCTCATTGAGCTGGGCTGCGACTTCGATAAAAAGCCCGACGGCGATTACCACCGCACCCTCGAGGGCGGACACGGTATGCACAGGATCTTTCACCATAAGGATTCCACAGGCGCCGAGATAGAAAGAACCCTGCTTGAAGCTGTGCGCTCGCTGGATAACGTAACACTGCTTGAAAATGCGGTCATCTGCGATGCGAAAAAAACAGCAACAGGCTTCTCTTTCCTCGTTCTGCACGATGATAAGCACGTTACTTTCAATTGCCACTATTCCATTTTCGCAACAGGCGGCATCGGCAGAGTGTATGAGTTCACGACCAATTCCTCTATCGCAACGGGCGACGGCATAACTATGGCATATAATATGGGCGCTGAGATAAAGCACCTGAGCTATATCCAGTTCCACCCCACCGCATTCAACGATGAGCATACACGTCAGTGCTTCCTCATCTCCGAAGCTGTCAGGGGCGAGGGCGCATACCTGCGAAACTGCGATAAACAGCGCTTTATGCACAATTACGATAAGCGCCTTGAGCTTGCACCGAGAGATGTCGTTTCACATTCAATAATCTTTGAATCCAAACGCACAGGCTCGAATAAATTCTACCTCGACATTACCCATAAGGATCCCGATTTCATCAGGAACAGGTTCCCTATGATCTATCAGAATCTCAAAGATGCAGGCATCGACATGACCAAGGATCTTATCCCTATCTTCCCCTGCCACCACTATCTCATGGGCGGAATAAATGTTGATACCTACGCAAGAACAACTGTTGACAGGCTCTATGCCTGCGGTGAATGTTCGCATACCGGCGTTCACGGGAACAACAGGCTCGCAAGCAATTCTCTGCTTGAAGCGCTCGTGTTCTCACGCCGTGCGGCAGGCGACATAGCCGAAAAGATAAAAAGCTGCACCGACGGATTTGAGGAGTATGATTTCACCGTTGACGAGAATGCTCCCGAAATGCCGAAGGGGCTCAGAACACAGATCCGTGCTATAATGCAGAAAGCGTTTTTTGTGCTCCCCAACATCAGCGAGCTCGGACCCGGACTTGAAAAGGTAACGCAGATAAAGGATATGCTGTGCAGCGGTAATTATAAAGTCGATAAGGACTTTGTCGAGGCAAGATCACTTGCGACTGTTGCATACATCGTCCTGACGGAAGCGTGGAAAATCGCTACCGAAAATGCCGAGATGAATATCGGCGACAATAAGCAATAAAGCGTCAGAGAAAGGAAAAGATCATGGAGCTTTTGCAATTCAAAATAGATGACATCATAAAAACAGCACTTAATGAGGATATAAACTATATCGACGTGACTACCGACTATCTTATCGACGATTCTGCTGTTTCCACCGCAAGATATGTCGCAAAGGACGACGGCGTGCTGTGCGGTATAAATATAGCCATGCGTGTGTTTGAACTGCTTGATAAAAACGTTCAGACACAGGTGCTGATACATGACGGCGAAAAGGTGAAAAAGGGAGATATAATCGCAAGGATAACAGGCTCAACAAAAGCCCTGCTCAAAGGCGAAAGAACTGCCCTTAACCTCGTTCAGCACCTTTCGGGGATAGCGACTGCAACAAACAAATGCGTCGAGCTTGTCAAGGGCACAAAAGCCTCGGTCGCCGATACAAGAAAAACTCTGCCGGGTCTTCGTGACCTGCAAAAGTACGCTGTCACCGTTGGCGGAGGAAAAAACCACAGATACAATCTTTCCGACTGCGCAATGCTCAAGGATACCCACCTTGATGCCTACGGCTCAATGACAGGTGCGGTAAATGCCCTGCGTGAAAAAATGGGGCATACCGTTAAAATAGAAGTCGAGGTCTCGGACCTTGAACAGCTCAAAGAAGCGCTCAGCCTTGGTGTTGAGATAATCATGCTGGATAATATGTCCTGCGAGGATATGAAAAAAGCGGTCGAGATAACCGCAGGCAGAGCTAAGCTGGAAGCATCGGGCAACGTGACCGAGAAAACTATCACTGCGATAGCACAGACAGGCGTTGATATAATCTCGCTCGGCGCACTCACCCACTCTGTCAAAGCATTTGATATCTCAATGAAAATGGAGAAATAATATGAAATGGTTCACCGATAAATACGACTCTCTCAAAAACGCAAAGCCCGTCATCTCACGCTGCGGCGATGATTGCGCTGTGTGCCCGAGATACCTTGCAGAAACGGATGAACAGCTGCACGAAACAGCTGTGTTCTGGCAAAAGGCAGGCTGGAGAGAAACGGTAGTTTCAAATGAAGATATAAGCTGTACAGGCTGCGGCAGCAAAGGCGTGTGCGCATTCGGCCTGCTTGATTGCACAAAGCAGCACGGCGTTGAAAGCTGCAAACAGTGCGCAGAGTTTGTGTGCGGTAAAATAAAAAAGGCACTGGAAAACTCCGATGCCAAAAAGCAAGCCTGCAAAAATGCCTGCGATAGCGATAAAGAATTTGAGCTGTTTTGCAGGTCGTTTTATGAGAAAGAGAAAAACCTGCTCGGCTGAAACGATAGGAAAAAACAATGGAAAACAACGATAACAAAAAGCTCTATGAAAAAGCCAACGATAAGCTGGAGGAGCTTTATTACAAGGCTGAGAGCAAGGCCCGTGATATAGGGTATGACCGAATAGAAAACGGCGTAAAGACCGCTAAGCTCGTCATATTTTTTGCAGCCGTGCTTGCGGTCCTGCTTTTTATCCAGGTCGTGCTCACCTTCAGCCAGACACGCATCGTGCTGAAGTATTCCCAGACCTCACAGGGCAAAGTGATCGCCCACGAAAAAAGCAAAAGCTCCGATGATACGCAGTATTACAACGCTGTAATATCCTTTGAGCACAACGGCAGCAGCTACCGTGGCACCACAACGGGCACCCTCACCAAGCAAAAGGATCTGCCTGCCGTGAACGAAACGGTAACAGTCCGCTTTGATCCGAGCGATCATTCAAAGGTCTACATTACAAAAGGCAGCGCACGGGACGCAGCAAGGCTCGCACTGCTTATCGCAGGGCTGCTGCTGAATATCCTTTGCATACTCCTGCTCACAGGCAGATCAATTTCCGTATTCAGACCTGAGAGCAAAAACAAGCTCGTTGCTTTCACAGCCAAAAGGTCAACACTTTCACTCGGCATTTTTATTGCCGCAACAGTTGCACTTATCGCATTCACGACCATACTGTGATTTAAAAGGAGGTACTAGTATGGCTTCACTTATCGACACCGAAAGACAATTCCACATCGCAACGCTTCCAAGCGAGGTCGGAGGATATGTCATACTTCCCGGCGATCCTTTCAGAGTGCCTAAAATAGCGGCGTATATAGATAACGCCGAGCAGGTCGCACATAACCGTGAGTTCAATGTATACACAGGAACTCTTTCAGGCGAAAAGGTCACCGTCTGCTCAACGGGCATCGGCGGCGCATCTGCGGCTATCGCAGTTGAGGAGCTTGTAAAGTGCGGCGCTCATACTTTTATAAGGATAGGCACCTGCGGCGGAATGAACGATAAAGTAAGCGCAGGCGACCTGATAATCGCAACAGCAGCCGTTCGTGGCGAGGGAACTTCTTACGAATATATGCCGACAGGCTACCCTGCCGCTGCTGATTTTACAGTTACCTCAGCTCTTACCCGTGCCGGCGCATCACTCAGCGATGATCGCAAAGGCAACGGCTGGCACGCAGGCGTTGTGCACAGCAAAGACAGCTTTTACGGTCAGCTCGAGCCTGATAATTCACCGGTGAGCGATAAGGTCAAAGGCCGCTGGGATTCCTATGTGCGCCTTGGCTGCCTTGCCTCAGAAATGGAGTGTGCTGCGCTGTTCTCGGTCGGTCAGGCAAGAAATGTCCGCTGCGGTGCGGTGCTTGCAAGCTTGTGGAATTGCCAGAAAAATCTCAACGAGGGCGCAGACGAAAGCATAACCCTTGATACCGACAGAGCGATAAGATGCAGCGTTGAGGCGATCAAGCTGCTCATCGCAGAAGATAAGTAATAATCAAAAACCCCGAAGCGCTTAAGACGAATACCCATATAGAAGTTTTGCCCCGAAGCACCTCAAAGTGCTTCGGGGCATTGTATTTTATACGACTGCTAAGATAAATCAGAATTTACAAGCGTAATCATTTATCAAAAATATTTAGGACTGCCAAAAAAACGAATAATCCTGTAAGTAAAACTAAAACAGTATTATCTTTTATAGCCCCTTTCAGATCAAGGTCTTGCTTCTTCATAGCTAACAGAACTTTAATGACCAAAAATGACATAATTACGGGTATTACAAGAAATGACGGAATAAACTCCATACTTAGAATGAACAAAACCAATAATATCAACAAATAAACGATAGTATTAGTTTGCATCATACTTTCTCTTAGCTCCGCCTTTCCTCTCTTTATATGGGCTTGAGCCATTATATCTGCTATTTTGTCTTCGGCATTTTGATGATCCCTATATTGTGAGATAGGCTCAGATGGGGTATCTTTTCCAGGCATAAGTGGTTCGAGAACAGGCAATTCATCAGTATTATTCAATTTATTATTCATATCAATTTCCTTAATTATATTTATCATATAAATCCCGATTTATGTTAGTTATCATTATAGCACGTCATCTATGCACTGTCAATAGAAACGCCATAGTACTTCTGACTGTAAATCAGAAATACTATGGCTTAAAACTTCTATATGGGTATTCGTCTTAACTTCGGGGTTTGGTTTATTCACCTATCTTGTATTCCTTAACATCGTCGCCTTCCTCAAGCAGCACCTCGTTGACCTCGTCGGCAGAAGGGATATTTATCTTTGAAAGCTCCTCGGCCGTCATAGGCTTTTTCTTTTCGGGCTTTGAGTAAAGGTGTTCAATATCCTGCTTGTAGTATTCCGTTGTAACCGGCAGCTTTTTCTTTTTCAGCCTGCCCTCAACGAACGAACGTGTAAAGCTGTAAAGCAGTGCAAACATCGGCACCGCAAGTACCATTCCCGCAAATCCGAAAAGTCCTCCGCAGATTATCAGCGAGATAAGCACCCAGAATCCCGGCAGTCCGGTCGAGTCGCCAAGTATCTTCGGTCCGAGAATGTTTCCGTCGAACTGCTGGAGTATAAGAATGAATATAAACAGCAGAATCGCCTTTTTCGGATCAACTATCAGCATCAGCAGCGTCGAAGGCACAGCTCCTATTATCGGTCCGAAGAACGGGATAATATTTGTAACGCCGACTATAACAGCTATCATTATGTTATATGGCATACCCATCAGCGTAAGTCCTATAAAGCAAAGCAGACCAATGATTATCGAGTCGATTATCTTTCCGATGATAAATCCCGAGAAGACCTTGTTTGCCTGCGATGAAACGCTCATTATCTTTGCGCAGGTCGTTTTCTTTGTCAGCGAGATGATAGTCTTTTTTATCTGAGCCAGCAGCGTTTCCTTGTTGCACAGCATATATATCGAAACGATAAAGCCAAGCAAAAAGTCCTTCAGGAACGTTACCACGCCCCATGCACCCGAAACAAGATCCTCAAGCATCGGCTGCATCTTTTCAAAGATCACCGAAGCGTCTTTCGTGAAATCATTCAGCTTCTGCGTTGTAGTCTCAACAAGGCTTGGGTAATGGCTGAAATGAGTTTTTATCCACGATTCCAGCTTATCCCTTATATCGCCCATACTGCCGAAAAGATTGGTTATAGATTTTACAAGCTCAGGAACAACGATAGCGATAAGTCCTGCCACTATCCCAAGAAATATCACCGACGACAGCGTTACCGAAAGTGCCCTGAGCAGCTTTTTCCGTCCCCGTGAGCGCTTGAACTTGTTACTGAACAGCTTTTCAAAATTCACCATTATCGGATTCATCAGAAAAGCGATGATAAGTCCCCATATAACAGGGCTGAGCACCGTCATCAGCATACTGAAAAAGCTCATTATCGAATCAAATTTGAGTATGCATACTATCAGCAGCACATTCACCGCAATTACGAGCGCTGCATAAAGTGCGACAGTATTATATTTTTTGTTTGGCATTATCTTCATCGAACCACTCCGTTATGCCGCAAAATTTCCACAAATATATAATATTATTATACACCAATATATACTGAATTGCAACCGTTTTTAAAATTTTTTTATCAATTCTCAGCACACAGAATAAACGCTCAGAGAAAGACGTTCACACAATATTGATAATTCGTTAATTATTATCGGTGAAACACTTGTTGACAAAAACAGAAAAAACGAATATAATTATCATAATGAATAGGTAAAATCCTGTGAACAGGGGCAAGTAACTTTTTGCGAGCTTTTCAGAGAGCTGTCGGTCGGTGAAAGACAGCAGGCAGACTTTAAGCGAATGGACCTGTGAGGAGCGAGCGGGAAAGCCTTTTTTACGGCAAGTATCGCAAGCCGTGTTTCCTGCGTTAATGTGAGCGGATATGAAAGTATCCTTAGTACCGATAAGGGTGGCAAAGCGGTGTTCTATCGTCCCATAGCGGAGGATAGGACTTTTTTTGTTTCCTTAACTAAAATACACAAATTGTTTCACGTGAAACATTTGTTCTTGTAATGGGAACAAGGTGCAGTCTTCCCCGCCATGCAGCTTATCGAAAAAAACTTAAAAGCCGAAAGGAGAAGTTTAAAATGGAAAACAATATTATTCTTACAGGTGACCGCCCGACAGGCTCGCTTCACCTCGGACATTATGTAGGCTCGCTCAGAAAGAGAGTTGAGATGCAGAATACAGGAAAGTATCAGCAGTTCGTAATGATCGCCGATCTTCAGGCACTCACCGATAACGCTGATGATCCGCAGAAGATCAGGGACAATATCCTTGAGGTAATGCTCGATTACCTTGCAGCAGGACTTACGCCCGACAAAACAACTTTCCTTGTTCAGTCGCATATACCTGCGCTTTATGAGCTGCCGATGTATTATTCCAACCTTGTGACAATGTCAAGGCTTGAGCGCAACCCGACAATTAAAAATGAGATAAAAATGCGTAAATTTGAAAGAAGTATCCCTGTCGGCTTTATGACCTACCCTATCAGCCAGGCAGCAGATATTACCGCATTCAAGGCAAAATACGTTCCCGTTGGTGAAGACCAGCTGCCTATGCTCGAACAGGCAAGAGAGATCGTAAACAGCTTCAACAGAGTTTACAACTGCGATATACTTGTTGAACCCGAGGCTGTGCTCCCCGATTCCGACAGCTGCAACCGCCTTGTAGGAACCGATGGAAATGCTAAAATGAGCAAGTCGCTTGGCAACTGCATTTACCTCAAGGACGATGAAAAGACAATCAAAACAAAGATAATGTCTATGTTCACCGACCCGACGCACATAAATATCACAGATCCCGGTCATACCGAGAATAACCCCGTTTTCCTCTACCTTGAAGCGTTTTCAACTGATGAGGACTTTAAAAAGTACCTGCCCGATTACGCTTGCCTCGACGAGATGAAAGAGCATTATGAGCGTGGCGGACTTGGCGATATGAAGTGCAAAAAACTCCTCAACAGCGTGATGCAGGAGTTCCTTGCGCCTATCAGAGCAAGACGTGAGGAGTACGCTAAGGATATGGGCGAGGTGCTCAATATGCTCAGAAAAGGTACCGAAAAAGCTGTCGAGGTCTCAAATGAAACCGTTAACGAAGTGCGCAATGCTATCGGCATTAACTATTTCAATGATAAGTCCTTTATGGATAAAATCTTTAAATAATACCCCTCAGGCTGCGAGTTCCGCAGCCTTTTTTGTTGACATACCTTTTCAAGTATATTATAATATTAATCAGAATTAATAGGTCTTATCAAACTTTAAAGAC
>DFFV01000013.1:23386-23581 GCA_002371625.1 Ruminococcus sp. UBA3767 | reverse complement strand
CATATCCCGGCGGATATAAGGAGAACGCAGGTATATTCACACACAACAACGCTTGGATAATCTGTGCTGCTGCTTATGCAGGCGAAGGCGATCAGGCATTCAAGTACTATTCCGAGATCGCTCCTGCATTCACAGAGGAGACTTCCGATATCCACAAGACCGAGCCTTATGTATACGGTCAGATGATAGGCGGCA
>DFFV01000013.1:0-23284 GCA_002371625.1 Ruminococcus sp. UBA3767 | reverse complement strand
AACTTCGGTCAGGGCAAGAACTCCTGGCTGACAGGTACAGCTGCATGGAACATGGTAGCTATCTCCCAGTACATACTCGGTGTACAGCCTGATTTTGACGGCCTTAAGATAGACCCATCTATCCCTTCCAAGTGGGACGGCTTCAATATCACCAGAAAGTACAGAGGCAACACCTACAACATAACTGTCAAGAACCCCGACCACGTTTCTAAGGGCGTTAAGTCGGTTGTATGCGATGGCGTAAAGGTAAACGGCAACGTTCTGCCTGTATTTGATAAGGGCACACAGCACACCGTTGAGGTATTAATGGGCTGATAATCCCGAATAGCATCAGATCCCCTGTAAAACAGGGGATCTTTTTTTGCCGTCGTACAGACATACAAAAAGAGCTATGGAAAATATCCATAGCTCTTTTATTTCATAACTCCATAAAGAATTAGTATCAGTTACCGTATTTAGCAGTGCTGATCTTGATTCCGGGGCCCATTGTTGAAGCAACAACAACGCTCTTGAGATACTGTCCCTTTGCAGCTGCCGGCTTAGCCTTAACGATAGCTCCGATAAGTGTTTCAAAGTTCTCGTTGAGCTTTTCAGCACCGAAAGATGCCTTGCCGATAGGGCAGTGAATGATGTTTGTCTTATCAAGACGGTACTCTATCTTACCTGCCTTAGCCTCAGTAACAGCCTTAGCAACGTCAGGTGTAACAGTACCTGCCTTTGGGTTTGGCATAAGTCCACGAGGTCCGAGGATCTTACCAAGACGGCCAACAACGCCCATCATATCAGGTGAAGCTACAACAACGTCGAACTCCATCCAGTTTTCCTTCATGATCTTGTCAACAAGATCCATTCCGCCAACATAGTCAGCTCCGGCTTCCTTAGCAGCGTCAAACTTATCTTCCTTGCAGAATACGCAGACTCTTACAGTCTTACCTGTTCCGTTTGGAAGTACAACTGCACCTCTTACCTGCTGGTCAGCGTGTCTTGAGTCAACACCCAGACGAACGTGAAGCTCGATCGTTTCATCGAACTTTGACTTTGCACCCTTAGCTGCAAGTTCAAGAGCCTCAGGAGCCTCATATGCCTTAGTCCTGTCGATAGCCTTTGCGCTTTCAACATACTTCTTGCCATGTTTCATTAATTTTTCCTCCTCTTAAGTGGTAATACGGAATAATCCTCCCACCTCTGCGTTATTTACGCAGGTTTCGATCAATCCTCAACTACTACGCCCATTGAACGACATGTGCCGGCGATCATGCTCATTGCACTCTCAAGGCTGGCTGCGTTCAGGTCAGGCATCTTCTGCTCTGCGATCTTCTGGATCTGCTCCTTGGTGATCTTAGCTACCTTCTTCTTGTTAGGCTCGCCCGAAGCGTGCTCAAGCTTGCAAGCCTTCTTGATAAGAACGGCTGCCGGAGGAGTCTTTGTGATAAATGTGAATGATCTGTCGGCATAAACTGTGATAACAACAGGGATGATAAGACCTGCATCGTTCTTAGTTCTCTCGTTGAAATCCTTTGTAAATGCCATAATGTTAACACCGTGCTGACCGAGTGCCGGACCAACCGGTGGTGCAGGAGTTGCCTTTCCTGCCGGGATCTGCAGCTTGATATAGCCTACTACCTTCTGTGCCATTATTTGCACCTCCATAATTAAGTGGTAAGGCGAGCCGCCTTTTGCAGCTCTCCCACGTTTTTGGAAGCCTTTATATCAATACAATATTGCTTCCGTTACGAATGAACTTCCCTCTTTACCTTACGCCTCAGGTTTTACCTGTGTAAGCGGAAGTGTTACTGATGTTTCTCTGCCGAACATTGAAACAAGTACATCTGCGGTCTGTGCCTCAAGGTCTATCTTTTCGACCTTGCCCACAAAGCCCTCAAACGAGCCTGTTGTGACCTCAACGTTATCGCCCACCTTGAAGCTGACGGTGATATTCTCGCTTCTCTTGGTCTCTACGCCCAGCGCCTTGACTTCCTTATCGGTAAGCGGTACAGGCTTGCTCGCAGGACCTACGAATCCCGTTACACCTCTTGTGTTTCTCACGATATACCATGAGTCATCTGTCAGCACCATTTTCACCAGCACATAGCTTGGGAACAGCTTTTTTTCAACTTCCTTGGTCTTGCTCTCCTTGACCTCGGTCACCAGCTCTGTCGGGACCTTGACCTCAGGGATAAGATCATGGAGCTTACGGTTCTCAACAACCTTTTCAATATTCTGCGCAACTTTATTCTCATATCCCGAATAAGTGTGCACCACATACCATTTTGCTTCTTCTGCCATGTTCATGCCCTCCATATTGAAGTTGTCGTCTTAAACCTTGCGGACCGGCTCTTACTTTCCGATCTTGAGGATCTGCTGTATCGCATAACCCAGTCCCGAGTCAACTGCAAACAGGAACAGTCCTGTGAACGCCATAACGCCCATTACTATGCCCGTGTTGTTGATGACCTTTTTTCTGGTAGGCCAAACGACCTTTTTCATTTCGCTTTTCAGCTCTTTGAACCAGCGTCTGAGTCCGCCCTTTTTCTTCGGGCTTGCCGCAACAGCCTTCTTAGCCTTGTCCTTTGCAGACTTAGTAACATCATTCTTAGCCATTTTTCATAGCTCCTTTCTGACTATTACTTAGTCTCTTTGTGAAGAGTGTGCTTCTTACAGAACTTGCAATACTTGTTCATTTCAAGTCTGTCAGGATCATTCTTCTTGTTCTTTTTGGTGTTGTAATTTCTCTGCTTACATTCTGTGCATGCAAGTGTGATCTTTACTCTCATTTCGGCACCTCCTGACGAATTTTGTACTCCGCAAAGAACATATCGGAGCACGTCTGCCTCCCTCATTTAAAGCCCTTTTAGGCTTTCGAGGTAACTTATGATCTTTCTGTACCCATTAAAAAATGGACACAAAAAAATAGACCTCATTAAGAGGTAAAAACATTATACCTCTTTTATTTGCATTTGTCAAGCCTTTTTTGCGATTTTTTCGATATATTTGTGATTTTTAAGCGGGCAGACGGGGAAAAGCTCTTTTCAAAAAAGCAATTCCCACACATTTGCACCGCTCTGACATTAACTTATTATCACACTCTCAGCCAAGCGCAAGCGATATCCAGCGCTTCGTAAAGGCTTTCCTTCTTTGCTGTTTTAACGATAGCCTCCAGCGGATTGATAGTCATATCGGTAGACATCTTTCTGATGATGACCTTATCCGCAACATCAAGCTCGCCCACCTTTTTAGTGCTGGTTATCTCCATCTGCACAACGAACTCATCGTACATATTGCCGAAGTATAGCTGATTGCCCTTTCTCACCAGCGGGAGTCCCTTGTAAGTAAAAAACTTGCCTTTTTCATTTGCCATGATGATTCCTCCTTGTTTCTGCGGCGCTTTGTTATCTGCCGCATCTTTGTTATTTTTTGTGTTGTTATCTGCTAAAACTCTGTTTTTACGCTTTCGCCCGAGGCGAGAGCCTTTATATCAATGAGCAGCGTATCGCACCAGCTCTGCGGCACAAGGTATGATATTTTTCCGTTCACTCTTGCGCCAAAGCCATCCTGCACCTTTACAAGCTCCAGCTTGTCGGCAGTACCGTCGCTTTTGTTGTAAACAACGGTGATATCTGCATCATTTTTATCTTCCTTTGTGTATATCTTTTCTGTCGGGCAGCTCATCAGCAGCTCGTAGAACTTCCTGAACTGCGTCAGGTCTGTTTCCTTTCCTGCGCAGGTTACCTTGTCCGTGCGCTTGCCGATGGTATCATTGCTGTCCTCGGTGTTGTATATATCATACTTTGAGGTTTCCCCTTCTGCCGTGATGACTATGCTTTTCAGCTCCGTCAGATACGCCGGCAGCATCACCTGCGAGATAACGCCCTGCACATTCATATCCACCCACGGCAGATATTCCTTTTCCACAGCGTAAATGCAGTCCGCCTCGCTGACACCTTTTATATAGCAGTAATACTTGTCGGTTGCGTCCTCCTCTTTTTTGGGGACTTCATTCCCTATATAAAGCGTAATGTCCGCTTCCCCGTCTTTAAGGTGCACCGTTACCGCAGCATCAGCTGTCCCATAGCGTTTTTTGTCCTCATCGCCCGGGTGAACAAGCTCGCAGTACTGCGAATTCAGCCCGTAAAGCCCGTTCACGCAGCCCGAAGCCTTTTTCATATCAAGCTGAGCATTTATCGGTGCAGTCATAGTCCAGCTCTCGCCGTTTCGCTCAAACACGAACTCCTGCGAACCTTTTTTCGTCACAGTCAGCCTTGCGCTCTGCGCCGCCGTCTTATCGGGAAGCGGTGACATCAGCTGCGAAACGTAGTCCTTAGCCGAACCCGTAAAATAAGTATCAACGCTGCTTTCCACCAGCCAGACGCTTTTTTTGCCTTCTACCGAGGCGTAGTACTGCTGTCCTGTGGGTGAAATATCCCCCACACACACCACAACATCTTCAGCGCCTTTGTAAGAGATCCTTGCCTTGCCCGAGGGCTTTTCCAGCCCGTATTTTTTCATATCGGCGGCATTTTCCTCTACCAGCTTGACCGCCTTTATCCCTCTGCACAGATCCACAAGAGCCTTTTCACGAGCCTCGTCCTGCCTTACGCCCGAAAGCTCCGCCAGCTGCACACTGCCGTCCTGCGAAACGTTCACCGTAAAGCTGCCGCTTTGCGAGGTAACAGTGACCGCCTTTATATCGGTCCTTTGCGTCAGCATAAGTGCCGCTTCATCAGCGTGCTGTTCAATGTGGGCGCTTTCGTCCTCATGCTCATGCTCGTGCTCGTTTTCATGCTCACTTTCGTGCGTCATTACCATTATCGCCGCAACGCAGCCTATACAGCACACAAGCCCTGCGATTATCCCAAGCAGTTTCTTTTTCATTTGCTCCTACCTTATCATCTGCGCTTTCTTCTCACCGTCACGAATATTCCCGTGCCTGCCACCGCAAGCGGCAGTATAACGATGAACGTCCACTTGAGCACCTGCTTTTCGCCCTGCGTTATCTCAAACGCAGTCTGCTCCAGCACCTTAGGCTCTATCCTTACGCCCTCGGTCTTTCCTGTCAGCCTGGCAAACAGCGCAAGTATAAAGTCCCTGTTGCTGTATTGCCCGTAAGCCATAAACTGATCCTCGGCAATTGAGGAAGTACCTATCAGCACTGCCGTGTTGCCGCTCTCATCGTCCTTGCCAAGCGCCGCATAGCATTGCTTTCCGCTTTTCAGCACCTTGCTCTCGCCGTTCACCAGCGCAGCAGTATCCGCCGTGTATGCGCCTGCCGAGCTGCCAAGCAGCATAGTGGTGCTTACCTGCGAATTGCCCGTATCTGCCATTTCAACAGGGCGTGACTGTGCGACCAGCAGCTTTGGCGAATCGCTCTGCATCTCGCCCGAGAGGTACTGCGCAATATCATCTGCAAGCGTAAAATACGGCTGGTTGTAATACCTGTCCGTGTCGCTCTCGCAGACCGTTCCCTCTCCTGCTGCAAGCCCGTATTTTTTCATCAGCCCGTCCAGCAGCGGAGTCTGCTTCTGCGCAGCGTGTGAAAAACTGATAATGCTTTTGTTCTTACCCGAAAGATACTTTTCCAGCTTGTCTATCTCCGCCTGCATATAATCTGTCTGCGGTGCGCAGATAACCGCTGCATCGGTGTTTTCGGGAATGTCCTGCTTTGTCAGGTCAACTGTCGATATGTTATATCCGTTTGCCTCAAGCAGCGTTTTCATATAGCTCAGGTCAGCCAGCTCGTTTCTTCCCGTAAGGAAAGTCACATATACCGGCTTTGGATCGGTCACTGCCATAAGCGCAGAGGTAAAAGCCTGCTCGGCATTTGAAGACTCGATGTAGTTTGAAAAATATCTCACAAACGCTTCCTGCGAGCCTTCAAGGTTGTTTTTGGCATACGATTCTATCGTGTAGCCCGAGCTTGAAAGTCCCTCAACGAGCCGGTCCTGAAAGTTTATAATATCGCTTACTCCGACCTTGCGTGTGCGGCTCTGCTTTTCGCTGCCGCTGCCCTTGGAGGTCTCAAACACGATATCCATATTTTTTACGTCCGTGTATCCTCTTGCGATATCCGGATTTTTGTCTATCTCCACAAACCTGTAACTTATCCTGCTGTTTTCACGGCAGTAGTTTTTCAAAAGCTCCAGCGCCTGCTTGTTGTAAGGATAGTTGAAGCCCGAATAGGTGCTCTCATCGGAAAATATCGTCACCGTGACATCGGTGTCTATATTTTTGATGTAGTCCTTTGAG
The DNA here is from genome assembly GCA_002371625.1 of Ruminococcus sp. UBA3767. Taxonomy (GTDB): domain Bacteria; phylum Bacillota; class Clostridia; order Oscillospirales; family Ruminococcaceae; genus Hominimerdicola. The sequence continues at coordinate 17,041 of DFFV01000013.1, read as the reverse complement.
GTCTGCGAAACTGTGTATATCTTCTTATCGGTCATATCCCACGCCAGCGGGTATCGCTCAAACAGCATCGTAGCTGTCACATTCACCAGCACCACCGCACATATCACAACTATCGTGAGTATCAGCGAAAGTGTCGAGTGCTTCAGCTTTTTGGATATGCCCTTTTTTTCTTTTTTATCCTTTTTCTCTTTGCTCAATCCAACCGCACCCCCTAACTCCAGCGGCGCTTCTCTGTGAGCCTTACCGTAAGGAAAAGGAACACAAAGACCGCACTGATGAAATAAAGCACGTTTGAAATATCAAAAAGACCGTAAGTGAAAGCGTAGTATCTCTCCGAGAAAGCCAGCTTGTCAGCGACCTTTGTCAGCCACTCAAACGGCAGCTGCGAGGCTATTGCCGAGATAAAGCTCATAAACATTATCACGCCAAAGCTCAGCACCGCTGCTACCGCCTGACTTTCCGTGCAGGCAGAGCAGAATATGCCTATCGCAACATAAGCCGCACCCAGCAGCGCAAGCCCCGTTACATCACCGATAATGACCTTCCAGTCGGGAGCTGAATAAACCGCTGTGATAAGTGCCATTATCACTGTTATTGCGATAGCCGCAAGGTAGACCACGAACGCCGCAAGGAACTTTCCCGCAACTATGCCCGTGATGCTCACAGGAGATGTCAGCAGGCACTGGTCTGTCTTTGAACGCTTTTCCTCAGCCATTGTGCGCATCGTAAGTATCGGCACTATCACCACCAGCACTATCACCAGCGAGCTGAAAAGCATATCCATTCTCGTTTTGCCCTCACTGAGCGATGTTACATAAAACATCAGTCCTGCGTAAGCATAAAACAGCGTAAGAAAAACATATCCCACAGGTGAGGTGAAATAGCTCTTCAACTCTCTTTTAAAAACCGCACCCATTCAGCTCACCTCCTCTTCAGCGTTTTCTTCGCCGTGCGTGAGCTTCATGAAAATATCCTCCAGCGTCGGCTCTCCCGAACGCATCTCAAGCAGCACCCAGCCGTTTTCAGCGACCGTTTCAAAAACAGCTCTGCGAATATCTTTTTCATGTTCAGGTGTGAGCTGAACGCTGCTGTCTGATGTGAAAGCAACCTTTTTCACGCCTGCTATCGCTTCAAAAGCTATGCGCAGCTTTTCCCTCTGCGCACCCTCGACAGTCACAAACAAGCGCCTGTCGCTGATGTGCTTTGCAAGTATATTCTTCTCGGTGTCGTCAGCTATCACCTTGCCCTTGTCGATAATAACTATCCTGTCGCACACCGCCTGTACTTCCGTCAGTATGTGCGATGAAAGTATCACCGTGTGGCGCTTGCCGAGCTTTTTGATAAGGCTTCGCACCTCAACTATCTGCTTGGGATCAAGTCCCACAGTCGGCTCATCAAGTATCAGCGTCTTCGGGTCACCCACAAGCGCCTGCGCAAAGCCGACTCTCTGCCTGTATCCCTTTGAAAGATTCTTTATCAGCCTGTTATATACATCGTCTATCTTCACAAGCGAGCATATATCCTTCATGTGCGATATTTTCGGAAGCCTGCATTTTTTCAGGTCATATATGAAATAAAGGTATTCCTTTACCGTCATATCCGTATACAGCGGCGGTATCTCGGGCAGATAGCCAATATCCTTTCTCGCCTCAGCAGCGTTTTCAAGAATATCCTTGCCGTCAAGGCTCACGCTTCCCGAGTTTGCCGAGATGTACCCTGTTATAATATTCATCGCCGTGGATTTGCCTGCGCCGTTAGCGCCCAGCAATCCCACTATCTCGCCGTCGTCCGCCTTAAAGGACACGCTGTCCAGAGCTTTATGTGCGCCGTAGCGCTTGCTTATGCCTTTTACCTCCAGCACGGCCGTGCCCTCCTTTCAGTGTTTTTAAACCGACAGCTTTTCTATACCCTTGTTGATCCTGTCAATAGTGTCCTGCTTGCCGATGATGTAAGCTATCTCAACGCCTCCGCCCGGAGTGGACTGCTTGCCCGATATTGCAACTCTCAAAGGCCACAGTATTATACCGTTTTTAACTCCCAGCTTTTCAATAAGCCCGAACAGCGCATCGTGAATGCCGTCTATGCTCCAGTCATCAAGCTCCTGCAGAACAGGCAGCACTGCCCTGAGCGAATCCAGTGAGTTTTCAAGGTTGGTTTTCATCTTCTTGTGACAGTACATCTCGTTGTCATACTCAGGCAAAGCGTCGATAAAGTCTACCATCTCGGGTATCTCGGTGAACACCTCTGTCCTTGCCTGCAAAAGCGATGCGATATATCCATAGTCCGCATCTTCTCTGTGAACAGCCTGCTTTATGTAAGGCACAGCATATTCAGCGAACTTTTCAGGCGCAAGCGCCTTTATGTATTTGCCGTTTATAGCTCTGAGCTTGAGCGGATCGAATATCGCAGGTGCTTTTGAAAGTCCGTGAATGTCAAACTCCTTGACAAGCTCCTCCAGCGAGTATATCTCGTTTTCGCCCTTTGGTGCCCATCCGAGCAGTGCTATATAGTTCAGCACAGCCTCCTTCAGATATCCCTTTTCCATAAGATCCTGGAACGAAGCGTCGCCGTCACGCTTTGACAGCTTGTGCTGTTTGTCCTTCATAATGTGCTCAACGTGGATATATGTCGGTACTTCCCAGCCGAAAGCCTTGTAAAGCAGCTCATATTTCGGCGTTGATGAAAGGTACTCATTTCCTCTTACAACGTGGGTTATCCCCATAAGGTGATCGTCTATCACGTTTGCAAAGTTATATGTCGGCATACCGTCAGTCTTTATAAGTATCTGGTCCTCCAGCTCCGAGCATTCCACCGTGATATCGCCGTAAAGCTCATCGTGGAAGGTCACCTGTCCCTGCATAGGCATCTTCTGCCTGATGACATAAGGCGTACCTGCGTCCAGCTTAGCCTGTACCTCCTCTTTGGAAAGGTCACGGCAATGCCTGTCGTAGCTGTATGTTTTGCCCTTTGCCTCAAGCTCTGCCTTCAGCCCGTCAAGTCTTTCCTTGTCGCAGAAGCAATAATATGCCTCTCCCTTTTCCACAAGCTCCAGCGCATACTTTTTGAACATTCCCATTCTTTCCGACTGTATATACGGACCAACAGGACCGCCTATGTCAGGGCCCTCGTCCCAGTTAAGACCGCAGTCCCTGAGCGTTTTGTATATTACCTCGGTTGCACCCTCAACATATCTTTCCCTGTCGGTGTCCTCTATCCTGAGGATAAAATCTCCGCCGTTCTGTTTTGCGATAAGATACGCAAACAGCGCAGTACGCAGGTTTCCTATGTGCATATAGCCCGTTGGTGACGGCGCAAATCTTGTTCTTACCTTATTCATTCAAACATCATTCCTTTCACTCGCCCAGCGCAGCGCCCGTGCCTTTGTAATAAGCCATTGCCGCAAGGGTATCCTTATCTATCTGCTCCTTGAGCTGCTGCGGCGAATCAAATCTCTCCTCAGCCCTCAGAAAGCTGTCATAGCGCACCTGCACGGTTTTTCCGTAAAGGTCGCCTTTGTATCCTATTATATAAGTTTCAGCCAGCGGCGATGTGTGCATATCAAATGTCGGCTTTATGCCAACGTTGGTCACTCCCGCATACTGCCTGCCGTCTATCACTACTCTCGTGCAGTAGACCCCGAATTTCAAAAGCACCTGCCCCTTGGGTATGCGCTGGTTTATCGTCGGGTGTTCCAGCCTGCGAGCTATCTGCTTGCCTCTTTCTACCGGCAGCTCCATGAAAAAAGCATATCCCAGCATCGAGTTCGCAATCTCTATCTCACCTGCTCTTATCGCACTTCTTATTACCGTTGAGCTTATAACGCCGTTGTCATCGCAAAGCTGCTTGACTATATCGACCTCTATGCCGTACCTTGTGCCCAGCTCACAAAGCAGCTCACTGTCGCCCTTTGCGCCCTTGCCGAACCTGAAATCCGTTCCGCAAACAGCCCTTGCGCAGTTGAGCCTGCCTTTAAGTATATCCCTTACGAACTCCTCGCAGGACATATCCCTCATGCTTTCAAACGCAGGCGAGCAGATGTACTCCACTCCCAGCCTTTCTATCCTCCTGCGCTTGCATTCGTCCGTAAGTATCATTTCAAGCCGTCCGTCGTGTCCCTTTGTCGTTACGCTGTCCGTAGCAAAGGTGAACACCGCAGGACTAAGCCCCTGCTTTTTGTATCCGCACGCCCTTCCGATAACAAGCTGATGTCCTCGGTGCACCCCGTCAAAAAGACCGAGTGCGCAGGCTGTTTTTTCAGTTATCACCTGTTCATCTTTAAGGATAATCAAACCATTGCCCCCAATGTTACCTCTGCGAGCTTTTGAAAGCCCACATCATTTCGCTTGTCAGGCTTATCTCACCGGGCTTTGCAGGCACATCTTCACGCTTTACCCAAAGCGCCTCCGAAAGCTCCTGCGTGTCCCTTTTTATTTCCCGTGAACCTTTCACCTTTGCAAAGTACCCTATCAGCAGATCCTGTGCAAAGCCCCACGGCTGAGTTGCAAAGAACTCTATATCCTCTATCTCAAGTCCTGTTTCTTCCATAGCTTCACGCTTTGCCGCCATTTCGGCACTTTCGCCCATTTCAACAAAGCCTGCCACAAGAGCATATTTTTTATACTCCCTGTCAGCATACCGTGTAAGCAGTATGCTGTCGTTTTCCTCGTCTATAATGCCAAGTATTATCGCAGGAGCTATCGTCGGATATATCTCAGCTGCGCACCTTCTGCATACCATGCATCTCTTTTGCGGACAGTGTTCAAGCTGTGCGCCGCATCTTCTGCAAAACCTGTTCTCCTCGTGAAAGCAATGGTAGTGAAAGCCCGTAACTATCGCATATTGCTGCGTGTCAGCCTTTACCTGTCTTATCCTGCTAAGCGCCTCATATCCAAAGCCCTTTGCATCAGCTTTATCAAGGCACAGAAAAAACCTCTTTCCGTCCGCCCTGAAAGCAAACACCATTCTGCACTCGCCCGAAAGCTCGCACACCTTTGGCAGCACCGCCCTGTTCCCGTCAATGCGCACAAGCACGCTTCTGCCGTCATAGCTCAGCACGCTTTCATCATCACGGGCAGGCAAAGCGTCATATTCAATATCTACGCTCTTTGGGATATCCTGTACCATAGCCTTCTCCTAATAAAAGTTCTTCACGCTTTTAAGCATCTCATTCTCAAATGCCGCAAGCCCGAGAAATCCACCGTCGCCGCCAAAGACCCTGAAAATCCCACTGCTGCCATCAGCCCTTACCTGCCTTGAGTACAGCTTTACACCGTTTTTGTAAAGCCTCGTCAGGCGCTCGTCCAGCCTTATGCTGCCATACATCTCAAAAGCCTTCTGCGTCGGCATTATCACCTCTGCAAGCCTGCCCTGCGCACATATATCCGCAATTTCCTCTATCGTCAGGCAGTCCTTTGAATCAAATCCGCCCGAATATGTTCTCACAAGGCTCGTCATCACCGCACCCGTGCCCAGAGCCTGTCCGATATCGTCAATGACAGTTCTCACATAAGTGCCCTTTTCGCAGTCTATCTCCAGCTCGCCCTGCTGCAAAGCCTCGTCAAAAGCCGTTATCACAATGCTGTGCACCACGCACTTTCTCGGTTTTCTTTCAACAGTCCTGCCTTCTCTTGCGAGCTGATAGAGCCTTTTCCCATCCACCTTTACAGCCGAATACATCGGCGGCAGCTGGGTTATCTCTCCCACGAATCTCTGCTTTGCGCTTTCAAGCTGCGCCGCAGTAACAGATGCCTGTTTTTCTTCAAGCACCTCGCCGGTAATATCCAGCGTATCCGTCACCATTCCCAGCTTAAAGCCTGCCCTGTAAGCCTTTCTCGTGTCCGGCAGAATATCGCACGCCTTTGTAGCCTTTCCCACAAAAACGGGAAGCACACCTGTTGCCATAGGATCGAGCGTTCCTGCGTGCCCGAGCCGCTTTATCCCGAGCACTCCCCTGAGCTTTGCGATAACATCGAAAGATGTCCAGCCCCGAGGCTTGTTCACGGGCAGTATGCCCGAAATGTTCAAATTGTCCGCCATATTCAAAACAGCTTTTCCACGCCGTCAAGCAGCGCCTTTTCGACTTCCTCCAGCGTTCCCTTTATCTCGCAGCCCGCCGCCCTTATGTGTCCGCCGCCGCCGAACTGCTTGCAGAACTGCGAAGCGTCCAGCTTGTCGGTAGTTCTGACAGAGATCTTGTAATAATCCGTGTGGCGTTCCTTGACGGTAATGCCTATCTGCACACCCTCCACGCTCAGCGGTATCGAAGCCAGTCCGTCAAATTCAGCCTGATCTGCACCGCACTCCTCCATCAGCTTTTTGGTCAGCGTTATCATCGAGCATTTTCCGTCAAAGTAATACTTCATGTTGCTCGTAACTATCTGCTCAACTTCCATTCTCGCCCTGCTCTTAACGTCAAACATCTGCCTGTTGACGTTAGCGTAGTCGATATCGTAAGCCATAAGCTCAGCTGCTATAAGATGTGCCTTAGGAGTGGTATTTTCATATTTAAAGCAGCCCGTATCGGTAGCTATGCCTGTGTAAAGGCACTTAGCCATCAGGTCGCTTATCTTTGCCGAGCCTGCCTTGAGTATCTCGTAAATTATCATCGCAGCCGCACTTGCCTTGGCATCAACATAGGTCTTTTTTGCAAAGTGCTTGTTTGAGATGTGATGATCTATGCACAGATCGACCGCACCCTCCTGCTGATACCTTGCCAGCTTGCTGCCGATAAGATTGGGATCTGCGATATCCACCGCAATAACATACCTCTCCTCAAAGTCCTGCGCCTGATACTGCTCATACATAAAACCGTATCTGCCCGGAAATTCGTCACCGTTGAGGACATTTGCGCATTTGCCTATACTGCGCAGATAATAGCACAGTGCAAATCCCGAACCGAGCGTATCGCCGTCAGGGCTTTTGTGAGTGAGTATGGTAAAATTGTCATTTGCGCTGAAGATTTCAAAGATCTCCTGTAACTCCATATTTTTATTCCTTTCAGTCTTGCGATCCTTTATGTTTCCTGCTGTTCGCCGTCATCGTCCGTGACAAGCTCCTTCAGGCGCTTGGTTATCTGAGCCGAGCGCTCTATCGAGTTGTCAGCCACAAAGCTCAGCTCAGGGCACTTTTTCATTCCCAGGACCTTTGATACCTCTCTTTTGATAAGCCCCTTAGCGCTGTTAAGCCCCTTTACAGCTTCCTTTGCGCTCTCAAAGCCTTCAAAGCTGGAGATATACACCTTGCAGAACGAGCCGTCAGATGCCACATCGCATCTTACCACCGTCAGCATCGTTCCTCCGTGCAGGCGTGGATCTTTAAGTTCACGCATCATGCCCGAAACTATTCTTTTTATATCCTCAGACATTCTGCCTGCCTTATGTGAAGCCATAGCTTTTCTCCTTTTTCAGTTATCCTGCTTAATCTCTGTATTCCTCCATGATATATCCCTCAAGAATATCGCCTTCCTTGATATCGGAGAACTTTTCAAGAGTGATACCGCATTCAAAGTTTGCAGCCACTTCCTTAACGTCGTCCTTGAATCTCTTCAGGCTGCTCATCTTGTCATCTGCGATTATTATACCATCTCTTACAACTCGGATAAGGTCGTTTCTTCCGATCTTACCGCTGAGTACATACGAACCTGCAACAGTTCCCACGTTTGAGATCTTGTATACCTGTCTTACCTCTACTCTTGCGGTATCGACCTCTCTGAACTTAGGCGAAAGCATACCCTTCATAGCGGCAGTAAGATCTTCGATAGCATCGTAGATTATTCTGTACAGTCTTATGTCAACGCCGTTCTGCTCGGCATTCATCTTTGCAACCGGATCGGGACGAACGTTGAAGCCGACGATTATCGCCTTGGAAGCGCTTGCCAGCATTACATCGCCCTCCGATACGGCACCGACTGCACCGTGGATTACCTTGACCTTGACCTCCTCGTTTGAGAGCTTTTCAAGCGACTGCCTTACAGCCTCGACCGAGCCCTGAACGTCCGCCTTGACAATAACAGGCAGCTCCTTCATCTCGCCCTCGCTTATCTGCTCAAACAGGTTATCAAGAGTTACCTTGTTATATCTGCTGAACTCCTCTTCCTTAGCCTCGTGCTTTCTCTGCTCAACAAGCTCTCTTGCGAGCTTTTCATCAGCAACAGCGTTGAATACATCGCCTGCGCTGGGCACTTCGCCCAGACCTGTTATCTCAACAGGTGTCGAAGGACCTGCCTGAGCAATAGCTCTTCCCTTGTCGTCCGTCATAGTTCTCACTCTGCCGACAGATGTACCTGCTATGAGTATATCGCCCGACTTGAGCGTACCGTTCTGAACGAGCAGTGTAGCGACCGGACCCTTGCCCTTGTCAAGTCTTGCCTCGATAACAGTACCCTTAGCCAGCTTGTCGGGATTAGCTTTAAGCTCCTTTACCTCTGCTACCAGCAGTATGTTTTCAAGCAGGTCGTCAATGCCCATACCCGTCTTAGCCGAAACGGGCACAGCGATAACGTCACCGCCCCATTCCTCAACAACAAGGTCGTGCTCGGTGAGCTGCTGCTTTATCCTGTCCGGATCAGCGGTGTCCTTATCCATCTTGTTTATCGCAACAATTATCGAAACGCCTGCTGCTTTAGCATGGTTTATCGACTCTACCGTCTGCGGCATGATACCGTCATCGGCTGCAACAACAAGTATGGCAATATCCGTAATGTTTGCGCCTCTTGCTCTCATGGCGGTAAAAGCCTCATGTCCTGGGGTATCAAGGAAAGTTATCTTCTCGCCCTTGTATGTTACCTGATAAGCACCGATATGCTGTGTGATACCGCCTGCCTCACCGTCGGTAACGTGAGCATTTCTTATCTTGTCAAGGATAGATGTCTTACCGTGGTCAACGTGTCCCATAACAACTACAACAGGGCATCTTGGCTTGAGATCCTCCGCCTTGTCCTCATCGTCAACGATAAGTCTTTCCTCGATCGTAACAACAACTTCCTTTTCGACCTTTGCGCCCAGCTCATCAGCAACGATAGCCGCCGTGTCAAAATCGACTACCTCGTTGATGCCTGCCATAACGCCAAGTCCCATCAGCTTTTTGATAACAACGCTCGCAGTTACTTTAAGTCTTGAAGCCAGCTCCGAAACAACTATCTCATCAGGTATCATTACCTTGAGCTGCTGCTTTCTTGCTCTTTCAAGCTCCAGTCTGCGCAGCTTTTCAGCCTCGGTCTCCCTCTTGTGCGAGAACTGCTGCTTTTTGTGCTGCTGTGATTTCTGAACGAGCTTCTGCTTCTTTGCCTGATTGTCCTTGCTCCTGTTGTGCTTGGTGTTTGCAAGGTTATCATACTTTTCGTTGTATTTATCAAGCTCAACATAGCTTCCACGGGTATCTATCATCGTGGTCTTGGAATAACCGCTCTCCTTCTCCGATGAAAGCGTATATCCCTTTTCGTCCTTGGTTCCGCCAAAGCCGCCCAGCTGAGTCTTGACTCCCACGTCCTTCTTCTTGGCAGGCTCATGCTTCTTTTCAGCCTTCTTTGCAGGCTTCTTTTCTGCCGCCTTGACCTCAGCTTTTTCTGCCTTCGGGGCAGCCTGCTCCTTAGCTGCGTTTTCAGCCTTTTCAGCCTTTTCGGTCTTTTCAGCCTTCTCGACCTTTTCAGCCTTCTCTGTCTTTTCGCTCTTGACCGCCTTGACCGTTTCCTCTGCCTTAGGCTCAGCCTTTTCCTCGGTCTTGGCAGCAGCCTTCTTTACCGTTTTCTTTTCTTTCGTCTCAGGCTTTTTCTCACCCTCGGGACGTACATTGTTTGCAAAATACTCGTTGAAGTTTTCCACCTGATTTTTCTGTGTGAAATACTCCAGAACATACCCGACCTCCTCGGGCAAAAGAGAAGCCTGAGTTTTTCTGGTCTCTCCGTCGTATGACTCAAGGCACTTTACGATGTCCGCATTGGTCACCTTCAGGTCCTTGGCAAGCTCACCGAGCTTGGTCTTACTTACTTTCTTATCCATAGGCAAATTATGTCCTCCTTATTGACACCGCAAAACAGCGGCATCAGCTATCAAAGTTCTCTTTTTCGGCAGGTATCTCCTCAAGTCCCTTGGCACAGGACTTTGCAAAACCCGCATTTGTCATAGCTATCACGCCTGCTCTTCTTCCGACACCGTAATCCATATCGTCCATCGTCATTTCCAGCCTCCACAGTCTTACACCTGCTTTTGCACAGCTGAACCTGACCTCCTTGAGCGACTTTGCGGAAATATCCGTCGTTACGAACACTCCCTTTGCGCTGCCGTCAGCACAAGCTCCCTTCACCATGTCCATTCCCATCACGAGCTTTCCTGCTCTGCGTGACATAGTGATGATACCCGTTTTATCATTATTCATTTTCAAGCGCCGCCTTTAACTGCGCCATCACCTCATCGGTGACCTTAAAGCGCTTAGATTTTCCTGCTTTGGTCAGGCAATCGGTGCTTTTACAGATATATGCGCCTCTGCCCGCTTTCTTTCCCGTCAGGTCAACACTTACGTTTCCCTCGCTGTCGGTCACTATCCTGATAAGCTCTTTTTTAGGCTTCATCTCACCGCAGCCGACACACATCCTCATTGGGATCTTCTTTGTTTTCATCAAATTACCTCTCAGCCCTCATCAACAGGGATCTCAGGCAGGATATCTATCTTGTATCCCGTAAGTCCCGCAGCGAGCTTTGCATTCTGTCCCTTGTTGCCGATAGCCAGCGAAAGCTGGTTGTTTGGAACTATCACCTGGCATCTCTTCTGTACCTTTTCGCCTTCCACAAGGTCCTCCAGAAGCTCTACCCTGATGACCTCAGCCGGAGCAAGTGCCTTTGCGATGAACTCCGCAGGATCCTCGCTGTAATTGATAACATCTATCTTTTCACCGCTCAGCTCGTTCACAACAGCGCTTATCCTCGATTTTCTCGGACCTATGCAAGCGCCCACAGCATCAACGTTTGGATCGTTTGAAATAACAGCTATCTTGCTTCTTGCACCTGCAACTCTTGAAATAGCCTTTATCTCAACAGTACCGTCTGCGATCTCCGGCACCTCCAGCTCAAACAGCCTCTTTACGAACTCTCTCTGAGTTCTTGAGATCCTTATAACAGGCTGTCTTTTTTCCGAGTTTGCAATGCCTGCAACATAGACCTTTATCATGTCGCCTGCCTTGAGCACCTCGCCCGGTATCTGTTCCTTTCTTACAAAGTAGACCTCATTTTTGTCTATCGTAACGATAGCGTTGAGCGTACCCGGCTCGACCTTCTGAACAACAGCGGAAACTACCTCACGCTCCTTGTCCTGATACTGCTCGATAAGTCTTGCACGCTCATAATCCTTTATGTCGTGCTTTATCGACTGCTTTGCGTTCTGTGCAGCAACTCTTCCGAATCTTGCCGGATCAAGCGGTATATCCACCCAGTCACCGACGATAACGTTGGGATCGTAGGTCCTTGCTTCCTCCAGCCATATCTCGTTATCGGGATCGTCAACATACTTAACGTCCATAACTTCCTTTTGCAGCTTCATCTCGAACTTGTTGCTGTCGGGATCGATATCCACAACGATATGTTCGCTCATCGGATAGTCCCTCTTTATTGCCTTTTCGATACCCGATCTGATCTTTTCGATCAGCACCGATTTTTCAATGTGGCTCTCCTGCTCCAGATCGTCCAGTGCCGAGAACAATCTCTGCTCGAACGGGATCTCCTCATTCTTTATCTTTTTTCCCTTAGCCATTTTCTTACCATTCCTTTCGGTCTAATTTTACTTTTATTTAAATTTGTACAAAATGATTTGCGTGCCTTAAAATTCAAGGTCTGCATCATCGTTGAGCTTAACATAAGCGCACTCGCTCAGCCTGAACTCAACATTTTCTACTCCGTCGCCGTTCTCATCGAGCGTCTGGCAGAGTATCCTGTCCTTTTCGTGCCCGACAAGCCCCACGACAAATTCACGTTCTCCGTTTTCGTCCGGTCTTATCAGCCTAACTCTCACCACATCGCCGATGCACGCCTCAAAATGCTCCGGCAGCCTCAGCTCTCTGCCAAGTCCGGGGCTTCCGCATTCCAGCACATAGCTCTGCTGGATAGGATCTGCATCATCAAGTGCCTTGTTCATCGGTCTTGTAAAGGCTTCGCAGTCGTTCATGTCAACGCCGCCGTCCTTGTCGATCAGCACCTTCAGATACCACGTTGCGCCTTCCTTTTCAAAGCGAACGTCCCACAGGAAAAGCCCCAGCTCATCAGCGATAGGCTGTGCAAGCTCACGGACCTTTTCCACCGTGCTTTTCTTATTATCCATAAACATCCTCCATACAAAATCAAAAGACCGGAAGTCAAGTTCCAGTCTTTCATTAAAAGCCTATTGTAGTTATTATAGCACATTTGCGCTGTTTTTGCAAGGGTGAAAACCGCATTTAGCAGCGATTTAATGAATATTTTAGCGCCTATTTGTAAATATTGTGTTAATCGTCGCTGTTGTTACGCTTTTTTCTTTTCTTTTTTCCGAACAGGCTGCGCTTTTTTCTGCCTTCCTCGTGCGTTTCCTCCGTCTTGTGCGGCTTTTCCTCCTCGGCTTTTTCATTTACCGTTTCAGCCGGCGGCGGAACTATCGGATCGGGCAGCGCCCTGTTTTTTCTTGTACCCTCAACAAAATCTATCGGCAGCGTGAACATTATTCCGGTGTTGGGAGTAGAAAGATCGCCAACTGTGTTGTAAACTACCTTCCTCGCAAGGTCGAGCTGATCGTTCCTTATCACCGAGAAAATCGTTCGGTTATCCTCCTCCGCACCGCTCAGAATAGCTCTTATCGAAGCGCTGATAAAGCTGCTGTCAAGTCTTGAAAGCGTAGTTGCAAGTCCCGAGGATTCTATTATCGTTGCACCGCCCAGTCCTGCCGCAGACATTCCTTCCAGCAGACTCTCCAGCGCATCGGTCTTATTCAGTATCAGAACCATCAGCTTCATTTGTCATTTCCTCCGTAAACCTTTGTTCAGTGCTTATTTTGAGCTGCTTGATGCAGGCTCGCTCGGAGGCGGCTCGGTAGGCTTGGTCGTCTGCGCATTCTGCGAGCTTTGCTTTTTAACTCCGAAAGCGTCCTGAACGGATGCTATGTAATCATTCTTCATAGTGAACGCCGTGTAATCGTTGTTCCAGTAGCCCTGCGGTGCCATATTTCTTGCAGGTATATCTCTCTCCTCAAGCATATCGTTCAGATATCTTTTCAGCTTGTTGAATACCTCCTTGGTTATGTCGGTATCGCTGTTTTTGGTGAGTATCTCATAGATATTGAAAAGGTTATCCTTGAGCATAGTGTTCTGCCTGAAGCCGTTGTTTACAACGCCCTCAAGTGCAAGCCCCTGGAATGTCAGGTTGCCCTGCTTGCTGTCATTGAAAATATTGATCGTCATCAGGTTTCTTATCTGCCGTCCCGTCAGCGTAACAAGGTCGCCCTTTTGTATCGAAATATCGTCCTTTCCGCTTTCCTGCGAGATGTGGTACAGCTCCTGCGGTGCAGTGTATGACATTCCTCCCATAAGGTCAGCCACCTGTTCAAAAGCCGAATCAGAAACAGTTGCGTAGTTATCTATCGAAACACCCAGCGTTTCCTCAACAGCTCTTTCAAGTCCCTTCATGCCCGAGTCCTTCATGACCTCCTTATACTGCTTTCCGCCGGGAGTTTTTGTAACAGCAGGCTGGGGCACTATAACTATCTCCTTTTTGAAAGGATCCACCCTGAACACACACAGGTCCTCAAAATCGCCCTGGTCGCTCAGCCTTGCAAAAAGAATGTTCACGCTCTTGGTGCCGTCTTCCTTTGAATCATCACTTGCAGGCTTGAATATCTCATACTTTTTCAGCAGGTAGTAAGAAAGCCCTCCCGCAAGCGAAAGCGTCAGCAGCAGCGTAATAAAATATACCAGTGCCACAGGCGCCTGAGATCTTTTTTTTGCTTTTTTCTTTGCCATTTGAATATCTCCTTGATAATAAAATTACCGTTTTTTTTGAAAAACCTATTGAACTTAGTCCCGTTTGGGTGTAAACTATCTATAAAGGACAGCGCTTGCACTTCATCAGTCGAGCAGCTCCTGCACGTCACGCACGTCGCTGTCGATATACATCTGAGGGTTTTTGTCAAGCGAGATGAGCTTGAGCTCTATCCCTGCACGCTTTGCCATATTCACAGTCTGCAGCGTGCCCGAGCCTCTCTTTTTTTCACGCATGACTCCTATAAGTCTTGAGGAGTGCTCTATCATAAAGCTATTGCGCAGCTTGTATCTGTCGGGATCACCGGACTTTGAAACAACTACCTTTTCGAAGCATCCATTAAGTATCATCGAGTATTTGTACTTATCCAGCGTCTTTTGGATCTCACGGTACTGCTGCTGATAAGGCAGGGCGCAGATCAGCTTTATCCCCTCATAGCGCCTGTCGACCGAAAGCTCGGTCACTATCTGCGCACAAATAAGGTCAACACCGTCCGCCATACCCGATATAAAGGTATCATATCCATCTGCGATAGCTTCAACGATAAGCAGCTGGAGCGAGCTGACAAGGCATCTCATTCCCTGTTTCCTCATATCACCTTTAAAAGGAAGGTCTTTGCTGCGGTGCCCCGTAAAACAGCAGGTATGCGCTTTGTCACAGGTAAAGCTGCCCACATCGGTCTCTATCAAGATAAAACCCTCCGTTTCATGCACCATTTAAAATATTATAACACATCTGTTTATCTTTTTCAATAGCAAAAACTCAAATTATATCAAAGGAAGTAATACAAATGAACTTTTCAAAACGCTGCTATGCAAAGATCGACCTTTCGGCACTGCGCCGCAATATTGAGAATTACCGCTCTTTCCTGAACGATAAAACACAGCTCATGTGCGTGGTGAAAGCCAATTGCTACGGTCACGATGCCTCTGTTGTCGTGCCGTATCTTGAAAGCGAGCTTGGTGTAAGGCATTTTGCAGTGGCAAATCTTTATGAAGCGCAGTCGCTTCGTGAAATGGGCATCAAGGGCGAGATACTCATCCTTGGCTACACCCCGCACGAAAACGCCGATGACCTTATCGCAAGCAACGTCATCCAGGCGTGCACCGAGCCCGACTATGCCCAAAAGCTCAGCAAAAGCGCAACCAAAGGCAAGGTACGCCTGCATATCGCCATAGATACGGGAATGACACGCATCGGACTTCACGGCAGCGCCAAGGAAAATGCCGACGATATTGAAAAAATGTTCACCCTTGAAAACCTCAGCATTGAGGGAATGTTCACCCATTATGCCGCTGCCGACAGCGACGATGAGGATAACAAAGCCTACACCGCAATGCAGACCAAGCGCATACTTGACGTTGACAGCGAGCTGAAAAAGCGTGGGATAAATATTGGCAAAGTGCATTTTCTCAACTCAGCAGGCGGCGTATACTGCCCTAATGAAAACAGCGCATTTGCAAGGCTTGGCATAATCATGTACGGGCTTTATCCCGACCCTGCAACTCCGCTCCCGTTCACGCCCGAGCCTGTAATGACACTTATGTCTATGGTGTCGCAGGTAAAGTTCATTCCCAAGGGCACCTGCGTCAGCTACGGCAGAACATTCACCGCTGATAAGACAGTCAAGCTCGCAACCGTGACCGCAGGCTATGCCGATGGATTTCCAAGAGCACTTTCAAACAAAGGCGAGGTCATTATAAAAGGTGTGCGCTGCCCGATAGTCG
Source organism: Ruminococcus sp. UBA3767 (assembly GCA_002371625.1). GTDB lineage: Bacteria > Bacillota > Clostridia > Oscillospirales > Ruminococcaceae > Hominimerdicola. The sequence continues at coordinate 1,326 of DFFV01000013.1, read as the reverse complement.
GCAGAGTGTGCATGGATCAGTTTATGTGCGATGTTTCGGCACTTGATGACGTTCAGCCGGGCGATGAGGTAACGCTTTTCGGAAAAGAGATAACTGCGGACGATATTGCAGCGCTCGCAGGAACTATCGGCTACGAGATAGTCTGCGGCATAACCGCCCGTGTTCCCCGTGTTGCAGTGAACGCCTGACCATGCGTCAAAATAAAAAACAATGACAGTCACAGCAACGTGACTGTCATCTTTTTTGCGCACAAAAAGGCTGCCGAACCTTTCGGACCGACAGCCTTGTAACTGCATTATCTTATCTGTAAGGCAGCTCCGTTTCGGGAAGAATTACTTCTTCTCCTCGTTGCTGTAGAGCTTAGCGTATCTTACGAGATAATCATATCTGTCAGCTGCGTTCTTGATAGCGCTGCTGAACAGCTTCTCAGCTCTCTCAGGGTTCTGTCTTGCAAGAGCATTGTATCTAACCTCGCCCATGATGAACTCCTTGTAATCAGCTGTAGGAGCCTTGGAATCGAGTGTGAATGGGTTCTTGCCCTCAGCCTTGAGATCAGGATTGAATCTGTACAGATGCCAGTAACCTGCCTGAACAGCCTTCTTCTCCTCAGTCTGAGCAATTGACATACCGCCCTTGATACCATGGTTGATACATGGAGCATAACCGATGATAAGTGATGGGCCGTGGTAAGCCTCAGCCTCGCTGATAGCCTTGATACACTGGTTCATGTCAGCACCCATAGCGACGTGTGCAACATAAACATAGCCGTAAGACATTGCGATACCTGCAAGATCCTTCTTCTTAACTTCCTTACCTGCTGCTGCGAACTGAGCGATAGCACCTGTAGGAGTTGACTTAGAGGACTGTCCGCCTGTGTTGGAGTAAACCTCTGTGTCGAATACGAAGATATTTACGTCCTCGCCCGAAGCGATAACGTGGTCAAGACCTGAGAATCCGATATCATAAGCCCAGCCGTCTCCGCCGAAGATCCACATTGACTTCTTCTTGAGGTAATCAGCATCCTTGAGGATCTCATCAGAAGCCTTGGTCTTGTTCTTCTTGAGAGCTGCGATAAGAGCCTCTGTTGCAGGAGTGTTCTTAGCGCCGTCATCAACTGTTGCAAGATATTCCTCGCAAGCCTTCTTAACAGCTGCGTTCTTAGTGTTCTTTGAAAGGTCAAGTACCTTAGCGATAGTTCTCTGTCTGATAGTGTTCTGAGCCAGGAACATACCGTAACCGTACTCAGCGTTGTCCTCAAACAGTGAGTTAGCCCAAGCAGGACCCTTGCCGTCCTTATTTGTTGTGTAAGGAGTTGAAGGTGCAGAG
>DFFV01000074.1 GCA_002371625.1 Ruminococcus sp. UBA3767 | reverse complement strand
CAGGCTATCGGTATCGGTGCAGGTCAGCAGTCAAGAATACACTGCACAAGGCTTGCAGGAAACAAGGCTGATATCTGGTGGCTCAGGCAGCACCCAAAGGTAATGGGACTGCAGTTCGTTGACGATATAAGACGCCCTGACAGAGATAACACTATCGACGTTTACATCTCTGATGAGCATGATGATGTTCTTGCAGACGGCGTTTGGCAGACACTTTTCAAGGTAAAGCCGGAGGTGCTCACTGCCGAGGAAAAGAAAGAATGGATAGCTAAGAACAAGGACGTTTGCCTTGGTTCAGATGCTTTCTTCCCGTTTGGCGATAACATTGAAAGAGCTAAAAAATCAGGCGTTGCATATATCGCCGAGCCGGGCGGATCTATCCGTGACGACCATGTTATAATGACCTGCAACAAGTACGGTATCGCTATGGCGTTCACAGGCATAAGACTGTTCCATCACTGATAAAACGATATCGGAGGTTTAAAATGGATATACTCGTAGTTGGCGGCGGCGGCCGTGAACACGCTCTGATAATGAAGCTGGCTGAATCAAAAAAAGTCGGCAAGCTGTACTGCACACCCGGAAACGGCGGAATATCAAAGTACGCACAGTGCTTTGATGTTGGCGCAACAGACATTGAGGGTGTTGTTGCACTGGCTGAAAAGCTCAAAGTAGATATGGTCGCAGTTGCACCCGATGATCCGCTGGTGCTTGGAATGGTGGATGCTTTGCAGGCTAAGGGCTTCAAGACATTCGGTCCTAAAAAGGACGCTGCAATAATCGAGGGAAGCAAGGTCTTCTCAAAAGAGCTGATGAAAAAATACAATATCCCTACTGCAAGGTATGAGGTATTTGACAACAGCGAGGATGCTATCGCATACATCAAGGAGCAGGACACCTACCCTGCTGTTATCAAGGCTGACGGTCTTGCTCTGGGCAAGGGAGTTATTCTTGCGCAGAACGAGCAGGAGGCTGTTGAGGCAATTCACGAGATGATAGATGAGCTTAAATTCGGAAAGAGCAGCTCAACTATCGTTATCGAGGAATTCCTGACAGGTCCAGAGGTCTCGGTGCTTTCATTCACCGACGGAAAAACCGTTGTTCCGATGATCTCATCAATGGATCACAAAAGAGCGCTTGACTGCGATCTCGGACTCAACACGGGCGGAATGGGAACTGTTGCACCTAATCCATACTACACCGATGACATTGCAAAGCAGTGCATGGACACGATATTCATGCCGACAATAAATGCAATGAACGCTGAGGGACGCACATTTGAGGGCTGTCTGTACTTCGGGCTTATGCTTACACCAAAGGGACCAAAGGTGATTGAATACAACTGCCGTTTTGGTGATCCCGAAACACAGGTCGTTCTTCCTATGCTGGACGGTGACCTTTGCGAGATATTTGAGGCGATCTATGAGCACAGGCTCAGTGAGGTAAAGATCGGCTGGAAAGAAGGCTACTGCACCTGCGTTGTTATGGCAAGCGGCGGTTATCCCACAAGCTACGAAAAAGGCTTTGAGATCACAGGCCTTGACGAGATGGGACAAAGAAAAGACGCTTTCATTTATCACGCAGGCACAAAGCTCAAGGACGGCAAGTTCGTAAACAACGGCGGAAGAGTTCTTGGTGTTACCTGCACAGCGCTCACGCTCCAGGGTGCGCTTGACAAGAGCTATGCAGCTGTTAACAAGATAAACTGGAAGGACGTTCACTTCCGCAAGGATATCGGACAGCGTGCACTTAAAGCACTTGAAAAGCACGACCTGCTCGACCTTGAATACAAGGAGGATATGGAGGAATACATCGAGGAAAACGGTGTATACCTCAGGCAGTAATATCATACACGCAAAAAAGCGGGCTTACTAAAAAAGGTAAGTCCGCTGTTTTTATTATTTTCAGTTTCTGTCAGTACTCGATGTGGTCGTGCAGGATATGCTTTATGCTGCTGTAAAGATAAGGCTTTAGCTCACCTATGCCGCAAGGCTCGGAATTGAGGATAGCCGAATAGCAGGTGGAGCTGACAAGCTCGATTATCATGAACACCATTATCTCAGGCTCTTTTACAGTATTGGGCGCATTTTCGATTATCATGTTGTAAACATCGGTAAAGTCAACGTCCTTGCTGTTGCCGCCGCTGGTGAGCGCATTTTTGAAAACGCCCCAGCTGAGATTTTTTGAAATAAAGCTGAGCGTAGTTTTATTTTCACACAGCTGGTTTATCATATTATCGGCCACAAAAATGATGTCGGTCTCAAAATCATGCTCCATATCCGTCTGCTTCATCTGCTCGATAGCTTTTTTGAACATCTGAGATGACTTGTGTGCTATAAGCCTGTTGCGAAGCTCATATTTATCTTTGAAATAAAGATAGAACGTGCCCTTTGCTACGCCTGCCTTGCTTACGATATCCGAGATAGACGTTTTTGCAAGTCCTTTGGTAGTGAAAAGCTCAAAAGCAGTATCAAGGAGAGACTTCTCCTTTTTCTTTTTATTGATATCCAGCTTTCCCATGATATCACCCTCTCTTATGCGCAGATCATACGCTGTTTGTTGTGTTAAGATAATTATAATTTAGAAAAATCAGCTTGTCAAGATGTTAAAATGACCAATAGTCATTTTTTGTTGGCGGCTGATTTTGTGTAAGTATACAAAAATATGACCGATGGTCAATTTTTCTCGCCGAAGATATTGACTATTGGTCATTTTTGTGCTAAACTATTCTTGTGAAACGAAATGACCAACGGTCATATAATATATAGTAAGACTCACGGTCATCGAAAGGGGTAATGAGACAATGTACAAATTCGGCAAAGCAGTTGTAAAGGGCAGATTTGCAATACTTATCATCAGCCTGATACTGCTTGTTCCCTCGCTTTTCGGTATGCTGGGAACAAGGATAAACTACGATATCCTTTCCTATCTTCCCGGCGACCTGGACACGATGAAGGGGCAGGATATCATGCTTGAAGAGTTCGGCAAAGGCGGTTTTGCATTCGTGATGATAGACGGTATGCAGGACAAGGACGTAAAGGAGCTTGAAAAAAAGTTCGCCGAGGTAGATCATGTTTGCGATGTGATATGGTATGACTCTATCGCAGATATAAACCTGCCGAAAGAGGTTCTCCCGAAAAAGCTGTATGATTTCTTCAACTCTGAAGATTCAACGCTTATGGCGGTGTTCTTTGACAAGACCTCCGCAGCGGACGAGAGCCTTAAAGCACTAAGCGAGGTAAAGTCGATAGCGGGCAAGCAGTGCTTTGTTGCAGGCATGACCGCTGCGATAAGCGACATCAAAGACCTGACTATCTCAGAAACAACGGGCTATGTTATTCTTGCGGTATGCCTGACAAGTGCGGTGCTGGCACTGACGATGGACTCGTTCCTGATACCTGTGTTCTTTATGCTCAGCGTTGGCATGGCGATACTTTACAACCTGGGTTCAAACATATTTATCGGTGAGATCTCGTTTATTACGCAGGCACTTACAGCGGTGCTGCAGCTCGGTGTAACGATAGACTACTCGATCTTCCTGTGGCACAGCTATAAGGAACAGCAGGAGCTTCACCCGGGTGACAACAACGAAGCGATGGCGCAGGCTATCTCAAAAACGATAAGCTCTGTTGTCGGCAGCTCGGTAACGACTGTTGCAGGCTTCCTTGCGCTTTGCTTTATGTCATACAAGCTCGGACTTGATATGGGTATAGTAATGGCAAAGGGCGTTGTTATCGGAGTTATCGCCTGTGTAACAGTTCTTCCTGCGATGATACTTATTTTTGATAAGGCGCTGACGAAAACGATGCACAGGGACCTTATCCCTAATCTCAACAAATTCTCCTCGTTTATAATAAAGCACAGAGCAGTCTGCATAACAGCATTTCTTGTGATACTGATACCTGCGCTTTACGGATACACCCACACAGATGTTTACTACGATCTTACAGCGACACTTCCGAAGGACCTTGACAGTATAGTTGCAAACGCCAAGCTCGAGGAGCAGTTCCACATGTCCACAACACATATACTTATGTGTGATGCTGACCTTGAACCAAAAGCAATGAACAATATGCTCAGCGAGATGAACAAGGTGGACGGCGTTAAGTTCTCGCTCGGTCTTAACTCGCTGCTCGGTCCGAACATTCCAAAGGAGGTCGTTCCCGAAAAACTCACCGAGGCTCTTAAATCAAAGAACTGGCAGATGGTACTCATAGGCTCGGAGTATAAGACTGCTTCGGACAAGGTAAACAAACAGATAGATTCCCTGCAGGAAATACTTGCAAAATACGATAAAAAGGGTATGCTCATCGGTGAAGCGCCCTGCACAAAGGACCTTATAACAGTTACCGACAGGGACTTCAAGGTAGTAAGTGCAGTTTCAATGGCAGCGATATTCCTGATAATATTCTTTGTACTGCGTTCGTTCTCGCTGCCGCTGATACTTGTCAGCGTTATCGAATTTGCCATCTTTGTGAACATGGCTATCCCCTGCTACACAAAGACAACGATACCGTTCATAGCTTCGATAGTTATAGGTACCATACAGCTTGGCGCAACTGTTGACTATGCGATACTGATGTCAACACGATACAAGCTGGAAAGGAACTCGGGGCACGACAAGACCGAGGCTGTTACGATAGCACTTTCTACCTCGATAAAATCTATAATAGTTTCGGCGCTCGGATTTTTCGCAGCGACATTCGGTGTCGGCGTTTACTCACGGGTCGATATGATATCTCAGCTTTGCTCACTTCTTTCAAGAGGTGCGCTGATAAGCATGGTAACGGTTATATTCATTCTTCCTTCAATGCTTATGCTGTTTGACCCTGTCATCATCCGTTCCACATTCGGAATGAAGGGCGCAAGGAATACAGACAAAGCAAACAAGGGCAGGCTCGGCGTTCAGATGCCGACAGTAAAGTGATAACTGAAAGGGGTAACAGATATGAAAACATATTCAAAAGTCATCGCAGGCGCACTTGCAGTAATGCTCTCAGCAGGCGCAACAGGCCTTTATGCTATGGCTAACGAAAAGGATAATGACAAGGATAACGAGAAAGAAGAAAAAACCTCGGCACAGACTGAAAAGAGCGAAAAGGCTCACGATGAAAACGGAAAGACTTTCAAGGAAGAAACAGTTTACATCATGACCAAGGCAGACGGTGCCAAGGACAAGGTGATCGTAAGCGACTGGCTCAAAAATCCCAAGGGACTCAAAGAGCTTGAGGACGTTTCAGAGCTTACCGATATTGAAAATACCAAGACCGATGAGGGCTATGAAGCATCGGGCAAAAAGCTGACCTGGAAGACCGAAGGCGGAGATATCTACTACAAGGGCAATTACTCGGGTGACCTGCCTGTTGACATGAAGGTGACCTACACACTTGACGGCAAACAGGTCAATGCAGAGGATATTATCGGAAAAAGCGGAAAGCTGACTGTTCGCTACGACTTCAAGAACAACGCAAAGAAAACTATCACCGTTGACGGAAAACAGCAGGATATTTATGTACCTTTCCTGATGACAACAGGCTCTATCCTTGACGGAGATATATTCTCAAACGTTACGATCACAAACGGAAAGGTCATCTCGGACGGAAACAAGCAGATATTCGTGGGACTTGCGATACCGGGGCTTAAAGAGAGCCTTGACGCTGAGGGTATTATGAGCAAGCTCGAAAGCTCGGATACCGAGGCTGCCAAGAAGATAAAGGACAAGAACATAGAGATACCCGATCACATCGAGCTGACCGCAGATGTTAAAAACTTTGAGATGCCGACAGTTATCACACTTGCAACGAGCAACCTGCTTTCAAAAATGGAGATAGACAGCTCCGAGATACTTGACGCAGTTGAGAAAAAGCTGGGCGAGATGAATGACGGCGTGACCAAGCTGTATGACGGCTCAAAGCAGCTCAACGAGGGCATTACAAAGCTCAACGATTCGATAGGTCCTCTGCCTGAGGGCGTAAATAAGCTGTACAGCGGTGCAGGCACACTGCAAAACGGTCTCAAAACAGCAAACGACGGTGCAGCACAGCTCGCACAGGGCGCAGGCACACTCAGCGGTTCAACACAGCAGCTTATCAGCGGTACAAATACGCTCAAGCAGGGTTCTTCAACGCTTGCAGCAAAGCTGGGCGAAGCAAATGTCGGTGCGGCAAAACTGGCTGACGGCACAAAGACACTTGCAGGCGGATTCGCACAGCTTGACCAGAAGCTGCCAGCGCTCACAAAGGGCGCAGGCGAACTGCAGGCAGGCGCAAAACAGATAGCCGACGGAAGCGGACAGCTCTATGCAGGTTCAACCGCTCTTGACAACGGACTTAAAAAGGCACACGAGGGCACACAGCAGCTGCAGACAGGATCACAGGCGCTGGCTGATGCGATGACACAGCAGCTTGATAAAACAAAACAGGGCACGCTTGCAAACGGCACAGCTGCACTTTCGGCAGGTGCACAGCAGGTAAGCTCGGGTCTTATTCAGCTCAATACAACAGTTGTTGCCCTGCCCGACCAGGTAAAACAGCTGGGACAGGGTGTTGACACTGCTGCGCAGAATCTTGAGGCTACTATTTCGGCAAACGAGCAGGTGCTTGCCGCACTTACTCAGCTCAACCAGAGCAACCCCAACGCAACCGTTACAGGCAGCATACAGACTCTTACGCAGACTATCGCAGGACAAAAGCAGGTGCTTGCTGCACTTAAATCGGGCGCTGATCCGCAGACGCCTACTATCCGTGACGGTATAAGCTCACTGGAGAACGGTTCAAATATGCTTAAAACAAGCATCGGCGTTATCTCGGGCGGAGCTGCACAGGTCAGCACAGGCGCTCAGCAGGTTTCGGCAGGCGCTGAAAAGCTGATGAATGAAACCAAAACAGGCGCTCTTACGATAACAGGCGGACTTAAAACTCTCAACGACAGCTTCACTGCTCCGCAAAACGGTATCCTTGCAGGCTCGGGCGCACTCAACACAGGGCTTGCACAGCTCAGCACAGGCAGCAAAACGCTCAACGCAGGTATCGGTCAGGCAGCAGGCGGAATTGGTGAGCTTACAGGCGGACTTGGCCAGCTTTCATCGGGCGCTAAACTGCTCAACACCAATATGGGCACACTTTCGGGCGGACTGGGACAGCTGACAACAGGTGCTAAGCAGCTCGATGCAGGCATCGGAACACTTTCAAGCGGCGCAGGACAGTTCAGCGACGGTGCAAAACTGCTTGCTGAAAAAATGGCTGAGCTTTCATCGGGAACAAAGCAGCTTTATGACGGCAGCGGCGAGCTTTACAACGGCATCGGCACGCTCAGGAGCAGCACAACTACACTTATCGACGGTGTAAAGCAGCTCAATGACGGTTCAAAGCAGCTTGAGAACGGAATGCTGCAGTTCAAGCAGGAAGCCGTTGACAAGATAATGAAGGTATATAAGGAAGATATAAAGGCTCTTATGGATAAGCTCAGCGAGATAACCAAGGCTTCGGGCGAATACAACAACTTTTCGGGCATTGCTGACGGTACGGATGGTGAAGTTAAATTCATCTACGAGACCGCTGCTGTCAGAAAAGAAAAGTGATATGCATACTTCTCCCCTTTTACTCTTTTTAATAAAGCAGGGCACTCAGGCAATGAGTGCTCTGCTTGTTTTTGTCTTGTTTACACTTTGCGCTTATTTGTAACATATACTACAACTTTCGCTGAATATGTAGCTTATACTACAAGTCGGGGCTTTATTATCTATTGAAACAGGCGATGACTGGTGATATCATATATATCAGAGCAAGACAGAACCAATGAGTACGGCTCATAGATTATAATACAGGAGGAAACAGAATGAGAAATACAAATATCAAGAGCACAGGCAGGATAAAAAGAACACTCGCTTCACTGCTGGCAACAGCAATGCTGATGACAACAGCCGCTTCGATCGCCGCAAGCGCAGACAACACTCAGACAGTTAACTCTATGAGCACCACTCAGGCGCTGCAGCAGAAAAAGGACATCAACAAGTTGGAGAATCTTGGTATTGATACCCTCCTGGGTGCATTACAGGATTTTGTTCCGGGCGGATTTACAATCTCACCGATGATAAAAATGTTTGCAAACAGTCTTCTGGGCGAAAGCAATGAGCTGACGCTGGATGATGTAAATGTTAAACTGGATGACCTTTTCTCCAAAATCG
>DFFV01000109.1 GCA_002371625.1 Ruminococcus sp. UBA3767 | reverse complement strand
AAAGATAAAGAGGAAGCTCGTATTCCTGTGGTATGTTATTAGCCATTTCCGACCTCCTGCCAATTGATTGGTTTATGAGGAAAACGGGCGCACTTATTCACGCATTATTCCTCAATGTATATTGTACCCTTTTTTAATGAATAATGCAAGCATTTTAGTTATTAATTTCAGTTTCGTACATATTTCTTCATTCCATCTTGTGCACAATGCACAAATAGTTTCAAAACGAATAGGAAGTACACGTTTTTTCAGCATTATTTCAGTCGTTCGGGTCCTGTTTTGTAATCTTTACAACGATAAGGGTGATGTCGTCAAGCGGTGAACCCGAGCATTTATCCAGGCAAAACCCTCCCAGCTTATTGCAGATACTCTCGGCCGAGGTCTCTTTGGCGGCAAGGGTGCATAGCATTTTGGCGCACTCCTCATCTGCTCCGTCAGAGGCAAGCAGGATGATATCTCCGTCAAACAGTTTAAGGTCTGCTATATCGGGTGCGCAGGCAGGCAGGATACCTGCCGGGAAGGCATCGGAGGAGAGTATTTTTAGTCCGCCGTCACGGACAAGATAGCTTGGTGCTGCGCCTGATTTGAGCATTCTTGCGCTGCCCGATCCAAGATCGAGCCTCAATATATCAAGCGTTGCGAACGACTCCTCCCAGCCCTTTACACGAAGCATCGAATTTATCATTTTGTGTGCGGTGACCATTGAGATGCCGCAGTTGATGAGCCTTGAAACGAGGCTGACGGTAAAAACGGAATCAAGTCTTGCACGTTTGCCCGTACCCATACCGTCGGAGAGGATAACGTAACGTTCGCTTGCGCCTGCATTGAACACCTCGCAGGTATCTCCCGAGCAGCCGTCGCTGCGTGAAGCGGAGAATGTAGCTATCTCGGCGCAGTAGGCAGGCTTTTCACAGAAAGAGAGCCTTGTTATGCCCTTTGCCGTGAAAACGGAAGGCAGATCAAGCTCACAGCCTGCGGCTGCGGAAACGGCAGCGGTAACTCTTGCGGCATCGGTCTCCAGCTCGCTTGTAAGATAGACCTCGGCGTGAACACACATATTCTCATCGGTATAAACGCAGGCGGAAGCATTCGGGTAGCCGAGCCTGTCAAAAGCCGATCTTACACTGTCGGAAAGCTCGGCATCGCCGTTTCTCACCTGTCCGACTTTAACCGAGAGGTCTGCGAGCATATCCTGCATTGAAGAAAGCTGTTCGGAAAGCAGCCCACGAAGCTCTTTCATTTGCATTTCCCCTGCTTTTTCCTCAACTCTTTCGCAGTAGTGCTTGTTGAAGACCTGCGCAAGATACGCAGGGCGGCGGCAATGTGCGAGCGACTCCTCAACATCGCTGTCGCTGACGCAGTTGAATTTAGCACAGATACGTTCCAGCTTTCCCAGCGACCACCTGAGCTGGCTGTTTTCGGGGCAAGCAGACCTGTAAACGCACTGCTCGCAGGCAAAGGCGATAACGTCTTCACGCAGCGAGGAGGCTTTGGCTCTTTTCTCGATAGCACGCGATACCTGCGTAAGCTGAGAACGTATCTCCCCTATCGTCCCCGAGGCAAAGGAGAGCTTTGATGAAGCCGCTCTGCTTACGCTGTCAACGGGGCTTGAAAATGCATTTATGTAAGCTGCGAGCTTTCTTACCGAAGATGCGGGTATCGCAAGGAATGCAAGGCTTGCAAGCATCAGGTCGGCAAGCATCGGGAAAGTATCGCTGTTAACGCCAAGCGCCGCAAGGCTGAGAACGGAAGTAAAAACAAAAACGCCGACTGCGGCTATCTGTGAAAAAGTGAAAAAAGCTCCGCAGATAAGGCCCGAGGTCGCAAGCAGCAGAGTGTTCCTGCCAAGCAGCGGCGCACACATAAGCACGCCGCAGGTAGTCAATGCACCAACGACTGCACCGCCTGTTTTGTGGCTTTTTCTAACCGCAAACAAAACACAAAGGCAGCCTGCCGCCCTGCCCGGATTTACAACGCCGAGCTGCACCGAAGTAAGCGCACATATACACATAACATACAGCACCGCTGCATAGAGCGCATTGACTCCGTTTGTATCTATCGCAGCGCCGAACTGCCTGTTTTTCATCACGCTGAGTGCCGAGTAAACAGTGCAGCCGCAAAGCAGCGCATCTATCATCGTGAGCGAAGCGGTAAGGGCATCGGTATGCTTGGTCACGGACATAACGCTGCCGAAAAGTATCAGCGTTGCAGATGTAAGTATCGAGGTGAAAAGCGGTGCGTTTTTCCTGCCGAAAAGGGTAAGCCTGTCCAGCGGAAGAACGAACCGCAGGCCTGCTATCATCAGCATCGAGCATATCTGTATCATTCCCTGGGTAATGCCGCCCGTGAAAGCATACCCGAGCGCCGAGCCTGCTGTGACATAGAGGATATTATCCCCCGAGATGACCGCCAGTGATACACCTGCGCTGCACGGTCTGCCAAGTATCCTGCTGAAGCTGCATACACCGCCTGCGATAACATACAGCGCAATAACTATAAGTCTTTTTTCAAACTGCCCTGTTCTGTGGGCAACAAAGCTACGCAATTTTTCCATTTTTCCTGCACACCTTTCAGTTTCCTGTTATTATATCATTTCCTGCGCTCTTTCGGTGAAAAGTTAATCCACCCACCGAAAGACCGAATCTCACCGCTGCCTGCAAAGCATGGACATCGGTAATCTGATTATATCGGGAAACATCAGAGAAAAAGGTCGTTTAAGGTCAGCAATATTATTTACGTTTGTTTTCGGGCATAAAAAAAGAACCGATATAGCATCGGCTCTTTGCATGGTAACATCATATCAGTTTTTTAAGCTGTTCACTGAACGAGATGAGCTGCTGCATAGTCAGCTTTTCAGGTCTTACGGAAAGCTCAAGGCCTGCGTTTTCTGCGGCTTGGATAACAAGGGATTTTTCAATTCCCAGCGATGAGGATACCGAGTTGCACAGCGTTTTTCTCCGCTGCGAGAAAGCTCCCCTTGCGACCCTGAAAAAGAACGCCTCATCGGTAACTCCCTCCGGAGTTTTATCCCTTAGTTCAAACTGCACCACGCAGCTGTCAACATTGGGCGCAGGCATAAAGCTGCCCCGTGAAACATTGAAAAGGACCTTTGCAGTCGCAAAATAGTTTATTGCAACAGTTACCGCTCCCATTTCACGAGTGCCCATCGGTGCACAAAGCCTTGTTCCCGCTTCCTTTTGCACCATTACGGTTATAGTTTTTATCGGCAGGCGCTGTTCGAGCAGTGCCATTATTACGGGAGATGTTATATAATACGGCAAATTGGCGCACACTGCGACCTGTAAGCCCTGAAATTCGTCCTCTATCAGCTTTCGGATATCGACCTTGAGTATATCTGCATTGATTATTTTCACGTTGTCATATTCGGCAAGTGTTTCCTCAAGAACAGGTATCAGCCTGTCATCTATCTCAACTGCGACTACCTTATCGGCACGCTTGGCAAGCTCATTGGTAAGTACGCCGATGCCTGTGCCTATCTCTATCACGCCAAAGCCCTTTGCTGCATTGCCAAGCTCGGCAATTCTCGGGCAGACGGACGGATTAACGAGAAAATTCTGTCCCAGCGCTTTGGAAAATGTAAAGCCGTGCTTTTCCATTACCGACTTTATCGTTCCGATATTCCATAAATTTTCCAGAATCTACACCTCCGTTTATTTATCGTCATAATTATATCATCGCTTATGCCGTGTGTCAACTTTTTTGCAAGCTGCTGTATCAGGCAGCGGATCCGGGGAATAATAACGATTGCGGAAGCAACGCTTTCCGTGAAACGATAAAAGGAGTGGATAATATGAAAAAGATAAGACCCGTTTACTCATCGCAGGACATTCCGCTGGGACTTTCAATGGCGATGGCACAGAACACGCTTGCCTACGATGTTTTCGCAAGGCTCTCCCCTACTCAGAAAAAGCAGCTGATAAACGACAGCAGCAGGACAAATTCGCCGCAGGAGATGCAGCAGCTGGTGGATAATATGGCTTGCAGCGGCAGTTACAGCGCAGACAGCTTTATGTGAACCTGCGGCTTATGTTAGCAGCGTGGTGAAAATTCACAATTATTGCAAAAGAAATCTGCATAAATTTTATATGCACGGGTGTTGAAATTTGTCAGCAAATATAGTACAATTATTATGTAGTATTTCTATGTGCGTGCGTCACTCGTGCGTATGCATAAAAAAGCACGGAGGATTTGCAATATGACGTATTTATGCTCATCAGCTCCATATACCTCTTGCGGTTGCTGCCGTCACGGCTCCTACCGCTTTGCTTTTGCGCATAAAATCATGTCTGCACGCTCCTGCGCTGATACAAGTATTCTATAACTGCAACGCCACAGTTGCAGTTTTTTTGTTTTACGGAGGTCATAAAATATGAAAAAAGTTGCAGTTATCATGGGTTCGGACAGTGATTTCCCTGTTGTGAAAAAAGCTGTTATCGAGCTGAAGAACTACGGTGTTGAATATGAGTGCCACGTTATGAGCGCTCACAGAACGCCTGCTCTTGCGGCGGAATTTGCCGAGAATGCAAGAGAGAACGGATTTGGTGTTATAATCTGCGCTGCGGGAATGGCTGCGCACCTTGCAGGTGTTATTGCAGGACACACAACTCTGCCTGTTATCGGCATTCCCTGCAAATCATCCGCACTGGACGGGATGGACGCTTTGCTGGCAACGGTCATGATGCCATCCGGTATCCCTGTTGCTACGGTCGCTGTTGACGGTGCAAAAAATGCTGCTATCCTTGCGATACAGATACTTGCACTTTCCGATGAGGTGCTTGCTACAAAGCTGGCTAAGGAAAAGCAGGCAATGATAGACGGCGTAATGGCTAAGGACGCTGCTCTTCAGGAAGCACTGAAGGACATCTGATGATGTTATCTGCGGCAAATACATTTCAAAGAGGGTTCAGGTGATATATTATGGGCGGTTTTTTCGGAGCAGTTTCAGCTAACGACTGCATTCAGGACGTATTCTTCGGAACGGATTATCATTCCCATCTGGGTACAAGACGAGGCGGTATGACATCTTATTCCGCTGAGCTTGGCTTCCAGAGGAATATACACAGCATTGAGAATTCTCCGTTTCGTACTAAATTTGAAAAAGATGTAGAAAGTATGCGTGGAAAGGTATGCGTCGGCTGTATCAGCGATACCGATCCTCAGCCTATCATGGTGCGCTCAAAGCTGGGACTTTATGCTATATGCTCGATAGGAGTTATACATAACGCTGATGCTATCGCAGGCGAGCTTCTTCAAAGCGGCTGTGCGAATTTTGAAGCAATGAGCAGCGGCTCGATAAACTCGGCAGACCTTATCGGTGCGCTGATCGCACAGAAAGACAATTTTGTTGACGGCATAAGATATGCACAAAGCAAGATACAAGGTACAATGTCACTTGTCATAATGCTTGAGGATTCGGTTATATGCGCAAGAGATAAGGCGGGCAAGCTGCCGATAATCATAGGAAAAAGATCCGACGGTTTCTGTTTCTCGTTTGAGGACTTCGCTTTTATGAAGCTGGGCTATTCGACCTGCCACGAGATGAAAGCAGGTGAGATACTCAAGCTGAACAAGGACGGCTATGAGATACTTGCCGAGGGTACGGATAAAATGAGTATCTGTACATTTTTATGGACTTATTATGGTTACCCCAACGCTACCTACGAGGGTAAGAACGTTGAGGTCATGAGAATACGCAACGGCATGATAATGGCAGAAAACGACATCAAAAACGGCAGGCTGCCCGATGTTGACTATGTCTGCGGCGTTCCAGACTCGGGTACTCCTCATGCGATAGGCTATGCCAACCGAAGCGGTATACCGTTTGCAAGACCGTTCATCAAATACACTCCGACCTGGCCGAGGAGCTTTATGCCGACCAACCAGTCAATGAGAAACAAGGTCGCAAAGATGAAGCTGATACCCGTTCACGACCTTATCAAAGGCAAAAAGCTGCTGTTTGTTGATGACAGCATCGTAAGAGGCACACAGATGAGAGAAACGGTCGAGTTTCTTTACGAGAACGGCGCAAAGGAAGTTCACATGCGTTCTGCCTGCCCGCCGATAATGTATGGCTGCAAATACCTTAACTTCTCACGCAGCAATTCCGAGCTTGAGCTTATTGCAAGACAGATAATCGACGAGCACGAGGGCGTTGAGGGTGTTAAATATATCAGCGAGTACAGCGATTCCAACACAGAAAGAGGCAGGCTGCTCAGAGATGAGATATGCCGCAGACTTGAACTCACATCGCTTGAATTCCAGTCGCTTGAAGGCACTGTAAAGGCAGTGGAGCTTGAAGGCTGCAAGCTGTGCACATACTGTTGGAACGGAAAAGACAATTGCAGCGAATAATGACCAAATATAACATACAACGAAAGGATAAGTTATAATGAACAATAACAGCTATTCAAACAGCTACAAGGACGCAGGAGTTGACGTTACAGCAGGCTACAAGGCAGTAGAGCTGATGAAGCAGTATGTTGCAAGAACTGTCACAAAGGGCGTTCTTGACGGCATCGGCGGATTTGGCGGACTTTTTGAGCTTGATGTTACAAACATCAAAAAGCCGGTTCTCGTTTCGGGAACAGACGGCGTTGGCACGAAGATAAAGATCGCTTTCCTGCTGGACAAGCATGACACAGTCGGCATCGACTGCGTTGCTATGTGCGTAAACGACATAATCTGCTGCGGTGCAAAGCCACAGTTTTTCCTTGACTACATAGCCTGCGGAAAGAACTACCCCGAAAAGATCGCTCAGATCGTTTCAGGCGTGGCAGAGGGCTGCGTACAGGCAGGCTGCGCACTTATCGGAGGCGAGACCGCTGAGCACCCGGGACTTATGCCCGATGAGGAATATGACCTTGCAGGCTTCTCGGTAGGAGTTGTGGATAAGGACAAGATCCTCAAGCCAGAGAGCCAGAAGGCAGGCGATGTTATGATCGCTATCAAGTCAAGCGGTGTTCATTCCAACGGCTTCAGCCTTGTAAGAAAGGTTTTTGATGTGAATGAGCAGAGCCTTGCAAAGACTTATGATGAGCTTGGCGGAAAAACTCTCGGTGAGGTGCTGCTTACCCCGACAAGAATTTATGTAAAGGCAATAATGAGCCTGCTCGAAAAGGTAAATGTAAAGAGCATTTCACACATCACGGGCGGCGGATTCTACGAGAATATACCTCGTGCGCTTCCAAAGGGACTTACTGCAAAGATATCAAGAAAAGACGTTCAGGTACTGCCGATATTTGATCTTATCGCAAAGGTCGGCAGCATTCCCGAAAGAGATATGTTCAACACATTCAATATGGGCGTTGGTATGACTGTTGTTGTTGACAAGGCAGATGCCGATAAGGCTGTCGAGGCTATCAAGGCTGCAGGCGAGGACGCTTATGTTCTCGGTGAGCTTATCGAGGCAGACTACGGCGTTGTTATTACCGAATGATAAATGCAAGGAACTGAAAATATGAAGAATATAGTTGTGCTCGTTTCGGGCGGCGGAACAAATTTACAGGCACTTATCGACTCACAGGCAAGGGGTGAGATAAACGGCGGAAAAATAAGCTGTGTAATCTCTTCAAAAGAGGGTGCTTATGCGCTTGAAAGGGCTGAAAAGGCGAATATACCGACAGTGGTGATACCACGAAAGAAATACAGCGACAACAAAACTTACAGCGAGGCGATACTTGCTGAGCTTGACAGGCAAAAGGCTGACCTTGTTGTGCTTGCAGGATTTATGATAATTCTTGATGAGTGCGTTACAAAGGCGTACCCATACAGGATAATAAATGTTCACCCTGCACTGATACCGAGCTTTTGCGGCGAGGGATTCTACGGGCTGAAAGTCCACGAAAAAGCGCTTGAATACGGTGTCAAGGTATCGGGTGCTACGATACATTTCGTGAACGAAAAGGCTGATGCAGGTGCGATAATACTTCAGGGAACGGTGAATGTTGAGAACGACGACACCCCGGAGGTATTACAGCGCAGGATAATGGAAAACGTTGAGTGGAAGCTGCTGCCAAAGGCTGTTTCGCTTTTCTGCGAGGACAGGATATTTATAAAAGACGGCAAGGCTTACGTTTCAGGCAAATGAGAACGGACAAGTTATGATAAGATTAAGACCATTCAAAAAGCAGGACAGCGAGATCATCGCAAGCTGGCTGACCGACGAAAAAGGCTTTATGAAATGGTGTGCGGGAATGTACAGATACCCGATGACTGCACAGCAGCTGTGCGAGCGCTATGAGGAGTTCTGCAAAGACGACAACGCATGGTTCATGACGGCGCTTGACGACAGCGGAAAGGTGTGCGGACACTTTATTTTCAGAAAAGCCGACTGCGAAAACAACAGCATCCACCTCGGGTTTATAATAATATCCCCCGAGATGAGAGGAAAAGGTTTCGGCAAGAAGATGCTGGAGCAGGCACTGAAGTATGCGTTTGAGATATTCGGTGCAAGAACGGTAACGCTCGGCGTTTTCGCTAACAACGAAAGTGCGCTTGGCTGCTACAAGGCTGCAGGATTTGTTGAAACAGACATTGAAAAGGAATGCTTTGAATTCGGCGGCGAAAAGTGGGACTGCATAAATATGAAAGCTACTAAATAAACGGAGGTAAGGAACATGAAGACTATTGACATTTACGAAGCTCTAAAGGCTAACAGCTACCCCGGCAGAGGTATAATCATCGGCAAAAGCGCTGACGGAAAAAATGCTGTAACTGCTTATTTCATCATGGGCAGGAGCGTTAACTCAAGGAACAGAGTATTCACGCAGACCGAGGACGGGATAAAGACCGAGGCTGCCGATCCGAGCAAGCTGACCGATCCGCACCTTATCATCTACTCCCCTGTCAGAGTGCTGGGCAACAAAACTATCGTTACCAACGGCGATCAGACAGACACTATCTATGAGCTTATGGATAAGCAGCAGACATTTGAACAGGCTCTGCGCACAAGACTTTATGAGGACGATGCTCCTAACTACACACCTCGTATCTCGGGAATTATGCACGTTGGCGAGGGCAAATACAACTACGCTATGAACATCATCAAATCTGCTGACGGCAACCCCGACTGCGCAGAGAGATTTACCTTCACATATACCGATCCGCTCGATGGTGTCGGCCACTTTATACACACATACATGGGCGACGGAAATCCGCTGCCGAGCTTTGAGGGCGAGCCTGAGAAGATAGAGATACCAAACGATATCGACGAATTCACAAACGCTCTGTGGAACGCACTGAACGAGGACAACAAAGTTTCGCTGTTCGTAAGGTTCATTGATATCCAGACAGGCAAGGCTGTGACAAAGGTAGTAAACAAGTATTCAAAATAACAGAAAGGAAGCCGAAAATGGATAACACCATACAGACCTTTAAAATGGGCGACCACGAGGCTTGGCGCAGCGTTTACAACGAGCACGAGATACTTGTTGTTTATAAAGGAAGGATAAGACTTCTGATAGACGGCACTGAGGTGGCTGCACAGAAAGGCAGACTGCCGATAGCTTCAAAGCTCAACCTTATCGGCAATATCCCCGGAAGCGATGAGCTTGTTATAGTGACCGTGAACGGAAGCATGAAAAATGAATACAAGGGATTTATGACAGAGGTCCATATCTATATCGGCAGGGAGCTTGAAAAGGATCACGGGATAGTTGATTCATCAAGGCAGTTCACTCACGTTGAACAGACAGCTTTGCCGGCAATAAAACCGGACAGGAAAAAGGACAGCAAAAAGCCGAGAAAAATTACTATAAGGCGCAATAAACAATAATTACTTTAATATATCGGAGGTAATGAAAAATGGCAAACGAAATGCTTTTAAAGTACGGCTGCAATCCAAATCAGAAGCCGTCAAGAGTTTTTATGGAGGACGGCAAGGAGCTTCCTATCACGGTGCTCAACGGAAAGCCGGGCTATATCAACCTGCTTGATGCTTTCAACGGCTGGCAGCTCGTAAGCGAGCTGAAAAAGGCAACTGGATACTGCGCTGCTACATCATTCAAGCACGTTTCTCCTGCAGGTGCTGCTATCGGCACTCCCCTGACGGACACTGAAAAGAAGATATACTTTGTTGATGACCTCGGTGAGCTGACACCAATGGCCTGCGCTTACGCAAAGGCAAGAGGCGCTGACAGAATGTCTTCCTACGGCGACTTTATCGCTCTTTCAGACGAATGCGATGCCTGCACAGCTAACCTTATCAAGCGTGAGGTATCAGATGGTATCATCGCTCCTTCCTACACAGCTGAGGCTCTTGAGATACTAAAATCAAAGAGAAAAGGCACCTACAACGTTATTCAGATAGATGCCAGTTATGTTCCTGCTCCCGTTGAGAGAAAGCAGGTCTACGGCATCACTTTCGAGCAGGGCAGAAATGAGCTGAAAATAGACAACGATATGCTCACTAATATCGTTACCGACAACAAGGATATCCCCGATGACAAAAAGACAGACCTTGTTATCTCGCTCATCACCCTTAAATACACACAGTCAAATTCAGTTTGCTATGTAAAGAACGGACAGGCTATCGGTATCGGTGCAGG
>DFFV01000015.1 GCA_002371625.1 Ruminococcus sp. UBA3767 | reverse complement strand
GCTTTATTTATTCTTTTCTATCCTTATGGAAGATACCACCGCATATACGATTATTGCAGCGATAAGAACGAAGGAAACATATAAAAGTGCTTTTATATCAAACACTATCCTCAGTCCGTTCAGCAGGAACAGGCAGGCAAGCATAAGAAACACCACACCCGATTGTTTATAATAAGGTCTGAGGTACATAGTTTCCCTTTCCTCTTTCGAGGCATAGATGTAGGCATTATTAAAGCAATACCCTTTGCACTGCAGCTGCCTTATCCCGAAGAAAGCAAGAATTACAGCAGCTACGAAAAGAATAACAGCAAGAACTATCTGTGCAGCACTCATCACTTACCTCACTATTTCTTTTTGGCACTTTCAACGAGCTTTAATATCTCCTGCGAGGTGAAGGAATACTTTTTATCGCAGAAATGGCATTCCACCTGTGTTTCGGGCTGTTCAGCCATATCCCTGAGTTCACTTTCACCAAGCGAGATCAGTGCCCTTTCGACACGTTCCTTTGAGCAATCGCATCTGTACTCGACTTTAAAATCATCAAGCACGTTTGGTTCAAGACCTTCAAGTGCTTTAAGAGCTATCTCCTCTGTGGTCATGCCGCCCGAGATCATCTGAGTAACAGACTGCATTGAATTTATATTCTTTTCTATCTGATCTATTGCACTTTCGGGAGCAAACGGAAGCAGCTGAACGAGGAAACCGCCTGCACAATTCACGGTAAGATCCGGATTTACGAGCACGCCCAGAGCACAAACACTCGGCACCTGCTCACTAAGTGCAAGATAGCTGGTTATATCCTCAGCGACCTCTCCCGAAACGATAGGCACCTGACCGACATAAGGCTCTTTAAGGCCGAGGTCTTTAACAACACTCAGTGTTCCCTCTTTGCCCACTGCGCCGCCGACATCGAGCTTGCCTTTTGCATTAAGCGGCAACTCAACGACAGGATTCTGTATATACGCCCTGACATTGCCAAAGCTATCCGAAACGCAGATAAGCGCACCAGCAGGACCGCCGCCCTCCATTCTGACAGTGATGCTGTCCTTTTCGCCTTTAAGCCCGAAGCCGAGCAGAGATGTTGCCATAGCAAGTCTGCCAAGGCCTGCGGTACAAACAGCAGAGGTCCGATGTATCTGCTCTATTCTTGAAACTATATCCTTGCCGTCAATGGCACTGCATACCACCGAGGCATCTTTACTTATAGCACGAACTATTCTTCCCATTAAAAAACTACTCCTTGTATCATCATACGGCTACAACAATAATAGTACTGTACTGCGCCGTTATCAAACTCTTTTGCACACCCACAGCACACGCTGACCGGTTTCCTTTACAGGTTCAAGTGAAAATTCATCATACCTGCCTATCAGCTCAAAGCCGTTTTCAGCAAGCGTACTTTCAACAAAGCTATCCTCAAACAATATCTCTGTGAAATCATCACTATACCTTATATATCTGCCGTCGTCGGCTTTTTCAAAGAAATCAAGGTAGATATGTACATCTCCGTTTGGCGAAAGCTCATTCTGCCATGCGCAGAACAAATCATCAAGATCGTAATTAAAGGCGTTGTTCGCCAGAACATTTCTATGCTTATACTCGGTATTCAGATCAAATACAAACAAGCCTCCGACACAGGTGTACATAGACACTCGCTCAAAGGCTTTCTTTAATTCAGAAGCATCACGAAGGTGATCAAGGCTGTCAAGCAGACAAACTGTACAGTCAACGGCGCCCCACAGATCAAGCTCGGTCATATCCTGCTCCAGCAGCGTAACATCAAGTCCGCTTTCATCAAAGCGTTCCTGTGCCGCTTCAAGCATCTCCTGCGAGTTATCAACGCCGATAACATCGTACCCTTTCAGCGCAAGCTGTTCGCTTACGCTTCCCGTACCGCAGGCAAGATCAAGCACGACCTCGTCATATTCGGAATGTTTTTTTATAAGGCTGTCAACAAGATCCGCTATCGCTTTATAGTCAACATTGGCAGTCAGCCTGTCGTAAAAGCGTGCAAAGCTGTTATAGCTATGATCCATCACTTATCTTCTTTTCCTTTATTCATTTTATTGAAAACAATGCCGTATCCGCCGCTTCCGTCGTATGTCAGCGATCTGTTCACACGGCTGATAGTTGCGGTGGAAGCGCCTGTTTCACGAACGATCTCGCTGTAAACATGGTCATCCATAAGCATTTTTGCGACCTGGAACCTCTGCGAAAGCGCTTTAAGCTCGGGAATAGTACAAAGGTCCTTGAAAAAAGACCTGCACTCTTCAACAGTTTCAAGATGCAGTATCGCCTCATACAGATCGTCGAGCTTTTTGATCTCCATACGTTCTTTCATAAATAATCTCCTTTACTATTTCATAATGTAAAGTGTTAAACTAGAATTAGTTTAACACAAAAACAAAGAAAAGTAAAGGAGAATTATGAATAATTTATTTCCGTTTTCTAAATTTTTCTCAATTTGCATTTTCAGTCTGTTCAGAAGCGACTTCCTCAATGATCTCTCTGATCCTTTCAACGCCCTCTCCCGTAACAGCTGAAAACTCCACAAAGGTTATATCCTCAAAGCATGGTATCTCATCAGCAAAGCTCGCCATACGCTCTTTGCGCTGTGTAGGTTTGAGCTTATCGGCTTTTGTGAAAACGATAACGAACGGAATACCGCTGTCGATGAGGAAATCTATCATCTGCACGTCGTCCTTAGATGGAGCGTGCCGCATATCTATCAGCTGGAACACAAGGGCGAGGTCACGTTCACCGTCCCCGAGATAACCGCCGATAAGATCTCCCCACTTTTTCTTTTCAGACTTTGAAACGTGGGCATAGCCATACCCCGGGAGGTCAACGATATAAATATCCTCCAGTGAATAAAAGTTTATCGTGACGGTCTTACCGGGCATAGAGCTGACTCTCGCAAGATTCTTTCTGTTGAATATCTTGTTTATCAGCGAGCTTTTCCCAACATTTGAGCGCCCCGAAAAAGCTATCTCTATCCTGTCTGAAGGCGGTATCTGCTTAAAGCTGCCGTAGGAAGTCACGAACTCGGCTTTATTTATATTCATTCGTCACCTCACATCAGACCATTATCTTTTTTCTGCCTCTTGTTTTCTTATTAGCCATAAGCTCAAGCGGCATTTTTCTTGCACCTTTTTCTTTTACAAGTGCTGCATCCAGCACATCGGAGATAGTTTTTGCATAAATGAACTCAACGTTCATCTTAACTATATCCTCTACCTCGTCCATATCGCCCTTATTGGCAAAAGGAACTATACAGGTCTTTACGCCGGCTTTGTATGCAGCCATTGTTTTTTCACGAAGTCCTCCGATAGCGAGAACTTTTCCCGTAAGAGTTATCTCTCCTGTCATAGCGACATCAGAGCGTACCTTGATACCGCTGAGAGCGGAAACGATAGCAGTTATCATCGTAACTCCGGCGGAAGGTCCGTCCTTTGGAACAGCTCCCTCGGGTGCATGGATATGCAGGTCCTTCTTTTCGTAGAAGTCGCTGTTGATACCGTATTTGTCAGCAATGCTGCGGCAATAGCTCACCGCTATCCTTGCAGATTCTTTCATCACATCGCCCAGCGAACCTGTCAGCTCGATCTTTCCCTTACCGTCAAGCACAAGCACTTCCAGAGGCATGATAACTCCGCCGACAGAAGTCCAAGCAAGTCCGTTCACGCAGCCAACGCTGTCCTCCTGCGAAACGATATCGGGCAGGAACTTTTCGTGACCGAGGTATTTTTGCAGATTGGAAACTGTAAAGGAAACTGACTTTACATCATTTTCAACTATCTCTCTTGCAGCCTTTCTGCACAGCTTGCCGATAGTTCTTTCAAGATTTCTCACACCGGCTTCTCTTGTATAGCCGTCGATCAGCTTATAGAGAGCATCGTTGGAAATTTTGAACATCGAATTTTTAAGCCCGTTCTTTTCAAGCTGTTTTTTGAGCAGGTGGCGCTTTGCGATATTGTACTTTTCCTCTCTTGTATAGCTTGAAAGCTCGATGACCTCCATTCTGTCAAGCAGCGGAGCCTGAACGGTATCAAGCGTATTTGCGGTTGTGATGAAAAGCACCTCGCTGAGGTCAAACGGTATCTCGATATAGTGATCTCTGAAAGCGTTGTTCTGCTCACTGTCGAGCACTTCCAGCATAGCAGAGGAAGGATCTCCCCTGAAATCGTTGGACATTTTATCTATCTCGTCCAGCAGCATAACGGGATTCATGCTGCCTGCGAGCTTCATAGCGTTTATTATACGTCCCGGCATAGAGCCTACATAAGTCTTTCTATGACCTCTGATATCGCTCTCGTCCTTAACGCCGCCGAGCGATACTCTTACAAAATTCCTTCCCAGCGCACTTGCAATGCTCTTGGCAACAGATGTTTTGCCGACACCCGGAGGTCCTACAAGACAGAGTATCTGTCCCTTTACATCGGGAGCAAGCGCTCTTACAGAAAGATTTTCAAGTATTCTTTCCTTGACCTTTTTAAGACCGTAGTGGTCGTTATCAAGTATCTTGGCAGCCTTTTTAACATCGGTCCTGTCCTTGGTGAACGAGTTCCACGGCAGAGAAAGCACGGTATCGAGGTAGTTTGTAACAACGACAGCTTCCTGCGAGCCCATTGGCATGTGGGAAAGTCTTTTGACCTCACCCAGCAGTTTCTCCTCGCTCTTTTCATCGAGTCCGAGCTTCTTTATCCTGTCGCTGTACTTTGATATCTCGTTCTCCTCGCCATCGGCGTCTTCTCCGTCAAGTTCTCTCTGAAGAGCCTTTATCTGTTCACGGATATAATATTCACGCTGGTTATCCTCTATCTGAGTTCTGACCTGATCGTGAATCTGCTGTTCGAGCGTAAGTACATTTATCTCTCTTGAAAGGATAGTAAGCAGCATAGCGAGCTTTTCGCCAACCGAGGCAGCTTCAAGCAGAGCCTGCCTGTCGGTAAACGAAAGTGAGATATTGAAAGCAATGCTTTCAAACAGCTCTATCGGAGTTTTTGCACCAAGGATCTGTGCATAAAGCTCCTGCGGCATTCTCGGCAGCAACTTTGCATACTCCTCAAAGGCTTTGACGACCTCTCTGAAAACAGCGATGACTTCTGTTTTATCCAGCTTTTCTCTCGGATAATTATGCATCATGCGTATTTCAGCCTTATAGTTGCTGCGCTGCTCATAAATATCAACGATCTTCGCTTTGTTTATACCCTCAACAAGAGCACGGTAAACACTGCCCGTTCTTACTATCTGCTTTACACGCACAACGGTACCTATTGAATAGCAATCCTTTTTCTCGGGTCTTTCAACATTAACGTCCTTTTGTGCAGCAAGAAAAACGAGAGTATCGTTCTCCATAGCATTTTTGATGCTCTTGACAGAAAAGCTCCTGCCGACATCGAAATACAATGTCATATTCGGAAAAACGACAAGGTCTCTTGTAGGAACAAAGTCCATGATAACTATCTGTTTGGTATTTATATTATCGCTCATAGTCAAGTCCTTTTCTTTTTTGAGATTAGTTGCAGCACAGCCCATTACTGTGCTATATACATTATAACACACCGCATATATATTTGCAAGTGTATATCTGCGCCAAAACAAGCAAAAAGAGGTATCCTATAAAGGATACCTCTGAAAATCAAGCTCTATTAGTCTGAAACATAAGGGATAAGAGCAACGTGACGAGCTCTCTTGATAGCCTTTGTCAGCTCTCTCTGATGATAAGCACATGTACCTGTTACACGTCTTGGAAGGATCTTTGATCTTTCTGTCATGCACTTTCTGAGCTTTGCGATATCTTTATAGTCGATAGTTTCTGCTCTGTCTACGCAGAACATACAAACCTTCTTACGACCTCTCTTCATAGGTCTTGCAGAATTCTTTTCCATGTCGTTTTCACTCCTGTCTGTAATATGATATGATCGTTCGTGTTAAAATCAGAATGGTACTCCGTCGTCGCTGAGCACTTCCTCATAATCGGCGATATCACCGATAGAAAGCGACTCGTTTGAATTATCCTGCTGTCTTGGCTGCGCTGCGGGAGCATTATTGCTGCGGTAGTCATTTCCGCCGTAGCTGTTGTTCTGTGAATAAGAAGAACCGCCCTGCTTTGGCTCGCCCGTGAAGCTCACACTGTCAACATAGACCTCGGTAACATAATGCTTGCTGCCGTTCTTATCGTCATAAGTCCTTGTTCTCAGATTACCCTCAATAGCGATCATACGTCCCTTGCTGAAATATCTTGAAATGAATTCAGCCTGCTGACGCCATGCAACACAAGTGATGAAATCCGTCTGTCTTTCCTCACCCTGTTTTGAAAAGTTTCTGTCTACTGCAATATTGAATGTAAGCACAGAAACTCCGCTGGGTGTCTGTCTGAGATCAAGATCCTGTGTGATCCTTCCCATTAAGATAACTCTGTTAAGCATAAACTTTCCCTTCTTTCGTTAAACCGGACTTTTGCTTGTCAAACTGTTACTTACTTTACTGTAACGAGGAAACGGATAACGCCGTCTGTGATCCCAAGAACTCTCTCAAGCTCTGCAGGGAACTCAGGCTTAGCTGTGAATGTCCACAGAACATAAGTGCCCTCCGTCTCGTAGTTGATAGCATAAGCCAGCTTACGCTTGCCCCAGTTGTTCATCTCAACTTCCTCGGCATTGTCCTTGATCATACCATCAAACTTCTCGATAAGAGCTGCGCCCTCATCCTCAAGCTTTGCACTGAAAACAATCATAGCCTCGTACTTTTCGTTGATCTTTGCCATCTTTATTGCACCTCCTTCTGGATTTCGCCTGCACCTTACGATACAAGCAAGGATACTAAAAGATTATAACACAAAACCCGCCCGATGTCAACGGGCAGGTTTTTATAAAGATGAATATTTTGTAAATTTTACAGTATCCTATTGAACAAAAATACCGTTCCTATCACCAGCGAGGTGAAAAAGCCATACCCAACGAGAGCATACGCCCATGAAACGCCGCCCTTTGCAGCGATCCTTTCCTTAACCTCTTCCTCACCGTCCGAGGTCTTTCTTATACGGGTTATATCGCTCTTGGCTTTGCGGTAATAGAAATAATTAGCCATAAGTCCCGAAACGATCTTCCACATCATCAGCACATACCAGCTAACATCGGCGATCATCTTGAAAGTACCGCTGGTGGTATCAAAAGAGAACGCTATCTTGAAGCCTGCATAGCCTACTGCGAACTGTGCTATCATCATCGGCACTGTAAGAGCAGCGCAGACGATAAGCGAGATCATTCCCAGCACCTTCATTTTCCTGAACAGGTAATATACCTCGGGAAACAGGAATGCGCCTATATTCAGCGACAGCTTTCCGCCGTACTTTCCGAACCTGATAAAGCTCATAAGAAATGTAAAGGGATTTGACTTTACATACCCGGCATAGTCCTCGAGCTTGATCCCGTCGATAACAGAGTCCTTATCGTAGACAGTTCTTTCACCAAAAGGTGAAAACTCTACCCTGCCATCATTTGTTTCTCCCGAATAAGTCCCCTGCTTGCTTTCACGGTCTTCAGTTTCCTCGACCGTTTCGTGCAGGGCAGTTCCGCAGCTTTCGCAGAACAGCTTATCCTTATCGTTATTATAGCCGCACCGTCTGCATCTGATGCCGTCAGCATTCTCTTCCTTTGTCCAGGAAGCGCCCTTTTCGTGCAGTTCTTTATTGACGCACTCACCTGCCTGCTTATAGCATTCACGGTGATAAGGCGTACCGCACTCGGGGCAAACGACAACATCATCATTTTCAGCAAAGCTGTTTCCGCAGATGATACATTTTGATCCGATATAATCAGCCATTGTCCATATCCTTTCCATGAAAAGTATACATATTTCAATTCATTATAGCACACTTTTTTTCAAATTACCATAGTTTTTTTATTTTTTTCTTTACTTTTACGAAAAAAAGTTCTATAATATACATTAAGATGTTTTAAGGAGATTGATAAAATGGTATTTTTGGAGAACCTCAGGTCGCAGCTCACAGCGATGAAGCCTATCATTAAAGAGCTGGGTGACGTATACGATATCGAAAACTCAAAGGAAAGAATAGAGGAGCTGCATGAAAAGGCTGCCGAGCCGGGTTTCTGGGATGATCTTGAAAAGTCTCAGGAGGTGCTCCAGGAAACAAGGGCTCTTGAAGGCAAGCTGGAGAAATACAAGGATTTCACCACTTCTTACGATGATATAGAAGTAATGCTGGAAATGGCTGCCGAGGAAGATGACGACAGCATGATCGAGGAGATACAGCAGGAGGTCGAAAAGCTCAAGGAAAAGCTCGATGAGGCTTCGCTTGCTACACTTCTCACAGGTGAATATGACAAATCAAATGCGATAATCGAGCTGCACGCAGGCGCAGGCGGAACAGAGGCGCAGGACTGGACGGAAATGCTGTTCAGAATGTACACACACTGGGCTGAAAAGCACGGCTTCAAGGTATCAACGCTTGATTTCCTTGAAGGGAGCGAAGCAGGACTTAAAAGCGTTACGCTCATGGTAGAGGGTGAAAACGCTTACGGTTACCTGAAAAGCGAAGCAGGAGTTCACAGACTTGTGCGTATCTCCCCTTTCAACGCAGCAGGTGCAAGGCAGACTTCATTTGCAGCAGCAGATGTTATGCCTGAGATAGATGATACCATTGAAGTGGATATTCGTCCCGAGGATATTGAGATGCAGGTGTTCCGTTCCTCAGGAGCAGGCGGTCAGCATATAAACAAGACCTCCTCTGCTGTAAGACTTATCCACAAGCCGACAGGTATCGTAACTTCCTGCCAGACTCAGCGAAGCCAGTTCCAGAACCGTGAATACGCTATGAAGCTGCTCAAGGCAGAGCTTGTTAAGATAAAAGAGCGTGAGCACCTTGAAAAGATTAGCGACATCAAGGGAGTTCAGAAAGAGATCGCATGGGGCTCGCAGATAAGGAACTATGTGTTCATGCCTTACACGCTCGTTAAGGACGTTCGCACAGGTTATGAAACGGCGAATGTTGATGCTGTAATGGACGGTGACCTTGACGGATTTATAAACGCTTATCTCAAAGCACTTTCACTTGGTGAGATAGAAAAGAACTGATAAAACAAATAAGCTGCCGCACTTAAACCACAAAGTGCAGCAGCTGTTTTTTTATTTTATGACCTTTTTCTTCTTTTTCGCCTTTCTCTGCGAATCGGTAACATATTCGGGCGTATCAACAAACACTCTCTCGTCGTGAGTATCAAGGTATACGTCCTCAGGGTTCTCCTCGCCTCTCTGGTCGTAGTAAGGCTGGATTATGTACTTTCTTACTATCGGGTAGCAGCAGCTGCAATCGACGTAAGCGATGAACGAGAACGGGAATATCGCCGCAAAAATGAGTGATACCGGGAAGAACAGCAGCAACAGCGACATAAGCGCAACATATATCACCAGGAATGCAAGTGAACGCTTCAGCCCGAGGTAAACGAGAATAAACGAGTTTTTAAGTATCTGCTTTACCTTGAGGTTTGTGGAGCTGACCATTATGAATATGTAGCCGCTCATCATTATAAGCACCAGCATAAACGCTATGCTTATGAACATAGGCGCATACATCATCGGCATTTCCTTTGCCCAGCTCCAGTAAAACGGTATTCCCACAAGAAAGCCTGCTGCAAAGATAGTATTTATCAATCCGAATACAACGCCCTGCTTGAAGTTCTGCTTGAATGCTTTCCAGAAATCCGCAAAAAGATATGCGTGCCTTTCCTGATAATAGTTCCTGCACACCTTGGTCATTGCAGCTGTTGCAGGACCGATTGTGATTATCGGTATACAGAAAACAAAATATATGAAATTGAGCGCTAACAGCTTCCAGAAATGCGTAAGGTAAATGCTCGCATACTTAACAAAGCCTGTTTTTTCACGGGGCGCTCTGAGCACACCGCCGTGGTTTTCGTTTCTTGGGAACAATGCCATTTAAAAGATCAGTCCTTTATTTTTATATTTCCTTACCTATCTGCTTTGACAAGCAGCTGTTTACTTTATCCACCATTCAGGCGTTATATCGCCCAGCTTTACGACTCTGCCGGTAGTATGATCCGCAAGTATCTCGATATCGTAGTATCTTCCCGGCATAAGCTGCACCATAAGCTCTCGGCAGGCACCGCACGGCGCACCGTTTGAGCCGTCGGGCAGGATACAAAGCACCTTGTCTATCTCCTGCTCACCGTTGGTCAGCATATTGAATACGGCATTTCTTTCGGCACAAATACCGAGCGAAGAACAGGTATCTATGCAAACTCCCGTATAAATCTTCCCCGATTTTGAACGAACTGCTGCTGCGACCTCACCGCAGGTAACATAATCGGATACCTTGCGTGGTGCAAGCACAGCCTTTGCAGCTTCGTACATTTCTTCCCATATCTTATCCATTTTATACCCCATAATTTCTATTCTGCATTTATTCTTATTACAGCTTGTTTATCAGCAGCGCACTCAGGCAGTCAAGTCCTGCACAAAGTGCCATTACAGCTTCAAGCACGGCAAACTTGGTGCAATACAGCTTTACCTGTTCCTTCAAGCCCTGCTCCTGCCTGTCCGAAAGAGTGAACAAGGCAT
This sequence comes from Ruminococcus sp. UBA3767, assembly GCA_002371625.1. Classification (GTDB taxonomy): domain Bacteria; phylum Bacillota; class Clostridia; order Oscillospirales; family Ruminococcaceae; genus Hominimerdicola. The sequence continues at coordinate 18,357 of DFFV01000015.1, read as the reverse complement.
AGGTATTTGAAAGGCAGACCGCTTCTCTTGCTGCAAGTGCAAGCGCTGCACTTGAAATGATAGCATTTGGCAAAGAGCCTGCTGTGCAGACGGCAATTGCTTTTGCGCCGCTGTGAAGATACAGCTGAGAGAGCATCACTCCCATTCCTATCCCCCTTACGCCAAGCGCAGCTGCGGACATAAGATGTCCCACGGGACAAAACCCCGAGAGGAATATAACGAACAGGAAAAGCGTAGATGAGCTGAGCGTTCTTAAAAGTATAAGTGAAAAGCGCTGCTCACTTCTTAGAAGTACAAAACCGCTGCCCAGCTTTTCAAGCCTTTGAGCAAAAGACTGCTCCATAGCACCGTAAATTATGCTGCCTACCGCTGCTCCCAGAAGTATAACGGCAAGCATAGAGCCGTACATTTTGGCTGAGATGCTTAGTTTTTTTCTTATATGCATATACATCACCCTCTCTGGTAAATGTATATGCGGTCAAGCTGTGATTATTCTACTTTGAAAGCTCGTAAGCTCTGTTTGTGCAAGCCTTGCAGCACTCTTCAACAGCCTTTGAAAGACCGTTTTCACGGAGCTTTTCAAGCCCTGCGATAGTTGTTCCGCCTTTTGAGGAGACCATTTGAATAAGCTCATCAAGGCTCCTGCCGCTGTCGGTTATCATTTTTGCCGAGCCTATAAGCGACTTTGCGAACAATTCCTTTGCGGTGTCCTCATCAATGCCGACGCTTTTAGCATAGTCAACAAAATACTGAGTATACAAATATATAAATGCTGGAGAAGAACCGTTTATAGCGATTATCTCCTTCATTTTATCCTTATCTATCACCTTGCTTATTCCTCCCGAGGAGAAAATTTTACAAACAAGGTCAAATTCCTCATCGCTCACGCTGTCCGAGCGTGAAAGTGCAGTTGCACCTTCTCCGAGCAGGAACGGGGTATTTGGCATTACCAGCACGACCTTAGCGCCGCTGACTGTTCTTTTAGCATAATACTCGTCAGTTATGCCTGCAAGTATCGAAACAATCACGGTTTCAGCTGTTACTGCACTTGCAGCCTCGTCCAGCACCTCATCGAGCTGCTGCGGTTTTATTGCGAAGAACACATACTTACAGTTCTTAACAACGTCAGCTGCGCTGCCTAATGCCTGAACGCCAGCTGCTTTGGCTTTTTCAAGAGCCTCATCGAACTTATCATAAGCAAAAAGTCTGATATCCTTGCTCATATCGCTTGAAAGGATACCATTCATTATAGCCATACCCATATTTCCGCAGCCAATAAAACCAACATTCACCATGAAAGCCAACTCCTTTTACTCATATAAATAGTATTATACACCATTTTTCTGATTATTGCAAGCATTAAACCATTTTTACGGCAATAAAAAACGAGGAAAGCTATTTTCCTCGTTTTGCATATTTGAATATCAGCTTGCTCCTGCGCTGCTCCTGACCGTTCTCTTATACGCCGCAAGACACACGGGGAGCACTATAAACATCAGCGGCAGATCGACCGCAAGCTCCAGCGCATTTTTAGCTGCCCTTGCCACGACAGCTGAAGAATACGCAGCTTTGGGGATAAAGCCGTAGTGCAGCAGTAATGCGGTATTGATAAACAAATTGATGATAACGACATCAAGGGACCTTGCTATCACCATTCTCAGATACATAGTTATATCCTTGCCTTTAACACGGATAGGATGAACGCTGAACTTATGGTACAGGCAAACGCCGTAGATAAGTCCCTGCAGGCCTGCAACGAGAGTGAACGCGGGGAAAAATCCGCCTGTCGGATGCACAATAAAGCCTACCAGATCACAAGCAAAACCTGCAAAAACGCTTACCGCAGGACCAAACAGCATACCTATAACGGCAATTGCAACAAACGCAAAGTTCAGCTTGGTATACCCGATATCGATAGAGAATGATTCAATAAGCATGGATACAGCGATAAACGATCCCGTTATTGCCATGCTCTTTATGCTTTTGAATTCCTTTGCCGAAGTTTTGAACATACTAAAAAAGCTCTTCATAAATATTCCTCCTTATGCGAGCTGTCGCTTTGTGCATAATGGAAATTTATGAAAAGCTCCTATTACACATTCAGCGGGATGCGAGATCTAAACCGCAAGGACCTGCATGATGCATTTCCTTTTCGTCCCGCCGGCAACTCCCCGTCCGTCAGGCACTTAACGCTTAGATCTCTACTCTGTTATTATCGTGTGTGTTATATCAGAATGCAGTTTTATTAAGGATCTCGTACAGATCGTCCTCGAAAGGCTTTGTCATCTTAAGAGCCTCCTGGATATCTACATCGTAAACTTCACCCTTCTTAAATCCGCAAACCTTGTTGCCAATGCCCTGCTCAAGCAGTTCAACAGCATGATAGCCAAGTCTTGTAGCAGCAACTCTGTCTCTGAGTGTAGGAGCGCCGCCTCTCTGAACGTGACCAAGAACAGTAGCTCTTGATTCAACGCCTGTAAGATCCTGAAGTGTCTTGGTTATGTAATCTGTCTTGCCGACTCCCTCGGAAACTACAACGATGAAGTGAGTCTTTCCGTGAGCCTTTGCAGCGATCATTCTCTTAGCGATCTCGTCAAGGTCATAATCCTTTTCAAGAGTGATGCAAGCAACAGCGCCGCAGGCAACCGCTACGTTTATAGCGATATGACCGGCCTTTCTTCCCATTACCTCAACAACAGAGCATCTGTCGTGTGAAGCAGCTGTATCGCAGATCTTATCGATCATCTGTGTAGCTGTATTCATAGCTGTATCATAACCGATAGTATAATCTGTGCAGGCAATATCGTTATCGATAGTTCCCGGGATACCTATGCAAGGGATACCCTGTGCAGAAAGATCAGCTGCGCCTCTGAAAGAACCGTCACCGCCGACTACGACGATACCGTCAAGTCCCATTTTAACGCAGTTATCCTTAGCCTTTTTAACGCCCTCGATATTCCTGAACTCGTTACATCTTGCTGTATAAAGGCAGGTACCGCCTCTCTGGATGATGCCTGAAACTGTCATTGCGTTCATTTCAATAACATCACCGTTGAGCAGTCCGTTATATCCTCTCATTATTCCTACGACTTTCATGCCCTTGTTAAGACCTGAACGGCAGACAGCTCTGACTACCGAATTCATTCCCGGGGCATCGCCGCCGCTTGTAAGTATACCGATTTTCATGTGTTTTCCTCCTTCATATTTAAGCAAAGAGTGCTATAATTCCCCGAATATCATAACACAAAGCCCCTGAATTGTCAAGGGCTTTGCAGTTTGTTTAACATTGTTTTTACTATTTTATTGCTGACCTTCGCCGCCGCCCTGCTGCTGTTGCTGCTGCTGAGGCTGCTGTGTGTTTGCAGTTACAGGGTTTTGGGTCTGCTGGTCGGCCTGAGTCTGCTGAGTCTGCTGTGTAACAGGGGCGGTCTGCTCTTCCTTGGTGGTTGTCTGAACGGTAGTATTTCTTCCGTCAGAAACGTATACGATGAGGATCTCGCCCTTCTTGACATTGATCTTATTGCCCGGAATGATGCTTGTACCTGTAATTGAGCCTGCCATCTGGCTTCCGTAGATCTCGGTGACCTTATACTTGATATTAAGCTCATTGAGCTGATCGAGATAAGATTTCTGATCTAAGCCGTAGTAAGACGGAACAGAAACATTTTCAGGTCCTGCGCAAACTTTCAGCACAAGTGGATTTTTCTTAGCGGGATCGTAATGTGTATTCTTAGGTATGCTTTGCTCGTAAACGATATTTCTTTCGTCGGTATCGGAGTAGAAATAATCTATCTGCAGATCAAAATTATTGCCTATTTGCTGTTTTACTATATCTATCCTTACTCCGACCATATCAGGCATTACCGCTCCGTCTCCGAGTCCCTCATCACTGCTGTCCTCATGCGATGAGCTTTCGGCTGCCTTTGAAGATACCTCGCTGCTTTCCTGCGAGCTGTAATCAATGATTATGACCGATGACGATGAGCTGTCGGCATTCTTTGAAGGGCCTGAGAAAAGCAGATAGAGCAGGAATATGCTAAGACCAAGTATGATAGCGATACAGATCCAGCCGATTATAAGGGCTGTACTGTTTTTCTTCCTGACCGGCTTTTCATTTCTCTGCTGAGGTCTTTCACGAACGGGAGCGTTCTTGCGCTCTCTTGGTATATGCTGCACGGGAATAGTCTGTGTTGAGCCTTTTTCCATTTCGATATGCTGCCTGGAGCGCTGTTCAAACAGAGCCGAAACAAACTCGGTGACAGTTCTTATCCTATCCTCGCCTCTGACAGCCATAGCATTTGCGATAACCCTCGAGATATGCGGTGAGATGCGTGGATTTATCCTTGCAGCCTCGACAAGAGTATCGTTTCTCGTTCTTGTCTGAGCATCAAGCGGCATACAGCCTGTAAGTATCCTGTAAAGCACGGCAGCGATAGCATAAACGTCCGTCCAGGTTCCCTGCCATTCAAGCGATGAATACTGCTCGGGTGCTGTATAGCCCGAATAGAACTCAGGCAAAAGCCCTGTATTTGAAGTTCTGATAGAGCTTATGCAAAAGCCTGTCAGCTTCAATTCTCCGTCGGTAGTAACTATTATATTCTCGGGAGAGATGCCCCTGTGGATAATACCTGCGTTATGGATTATGCTGAGCGTTGTGAAAAGCGGAACAAACAGCTTTTTCACCTGCTCCCAGCTGAGAAATCCCGTATTTGACTGAAGAAATTTCTTGAGCGAAACGCCTTCAACATACTCAAGCACCACATAAGTAGTGTTATTGGCTGTGAACATATCCTTTGCAGTTGCGATGTTATGCAGGTTGCGCATTTTTGAGAGCGTTCTGTTCACATCGGCAAACTCGGACATGAACGTTTTATACTTAGCAAGGCAGTCCCTATTTACAATAAGCTCCTGCGTGCTGCTGTCACGCTCGCAAAGCGTATCAGGCATATATTCACGGCAAACGCATTTGCACTTGCCGACCATATCATAGCATATATATGAAGCACCCTCGCCGTTATAGGAGAGCATCTTACCGATTATGTATCTGTCATCCAGCACTGTTTTAGGCGCAAGGTACGCCTGAAGATGTGCGGTATTCTCTGTATAGCTGCAATACTGACACTGCCCGTTTTCATCGAGCATGTTCATACAGCCCATACAAAGCTCTTCCTTTGGGTCCATACCCAACCTCCTCAAAATAATTTATCACTTTATATTAACAAAAAAATCGCTTTAAGTCAAGCAATATAAGAAAACTGTAGGTATTATGAAACAATTTGTTTTAATTTTGTAACATATCACAACAAGATATTGTGCAAATTATTTATAAAAAGCACAACAGTTATGTATAAATTGTTATTTTGCTTATTAAATTCTCAATTTGGTGAAAATGCGATGAAAAATTGTGTTTTTATTTGACAAGGCATTTCCAATGGTTTATAATAATGCAGTAAAAACAGAAAACAGGAGGCGGCAATAAGCCGATCAGAACATGGACGAAAGAAACAACTACAACTCAGGTCTTGATGACCTGGACAGACAGTATCAGCGACAGCTTGATGAGTTCAGCCGAATGGACGGCACCGATTACTCAGACGGCTCTGTTGATCTGGAATTCACACAATACGACAACAACGCTCCCTATCGAAGCAGCCGTCCCTCAGCCTATCCGGGCAGGCCGCAGCAGCGGCAAAGCTATGCTCCGCCACGGCACACAACTGCGCAGCCACGAAGGAACAATAATGCTTCAAAGCCACGTTCGGGCTCAGGCAGCAAAATGCGCAGAGAAAGACCTGCAAAGCAGAATGCACAGAGTATGCAGCCAAGAGAAAGAGCTTCTCAGCAGGCAATGCTCAACAGCGCTTACCCCCAGCAGCCGCAGCGAGCTGAAACTTCAAGGCAGAACTATTCAAAGGGAGGAAACGGTCCATTGGAGGAAAAGAAGGGTTCACCCGTAAAAAAGGTGCTCATAGCGCTTATCTCGATAACAGTTGCGATAATAATCATACTCAACATCGTGCTTTTGTATCTTGTGGGCAAGGTGAATGTTGTTGACACCAAAAAGCGTGATGATTCGATAAAAGCATTCATGAAAAGCGATGATGTCAAGAACATACTCGTAATAGGTTCTGACACGAGAGATTTTTCGCAGGCAGGCAGAACTGACGTTATGATAGTGCTTTCGATAAACAAGAAAAAGAAGCAGATAACGATGATGTCGCTTATGAGGGATCTTTATGTTCCTATCGTCGGGTACGCAAGCGACGGGACAAAGATGTATAACGACGATGAACCCGACGGGCTTTACCGTGACAAGCTCAACGCCGCTTATGTTTACGGCGGTGCAGAGCTGCTGATGGACACGATAAAGTATAACTTCGGACTGGAGATAGACGATTACATATACATTGATTTCAGCTCGTTTGTGGATATAGTAGATTCGATAGACGGAATTGAGCTTGACATTACGAGCGAAGAAGCCGAGTATATGAACGTTTGTACCAGGGAGCAGAACAGAGTTATGGGCAACCCCGAAAAGCAGGACTATCTGCAGGCAGGCGGAAAGCAGCTGCTCAACGGAAACCAGGCTCTCTCTTACGCAAGGCTCAGAGCTGTGGGCAACGCAGATTTCCAGCGTACACAGCGCCAGAGGATAGTTATGAGCAAGATAATCGAAAAGGTAAAAGCCTCGGGACCGATAACAAAGTTCAGCTTCCTGAAATCTTCATTGAAGAGCATGACCACCAATATGTCACGCTCGGATCTGTTCTTCTATGGCTACAAAGCGCCTTTCTACCTGGGCTATGAGATAAAGGAGCTGCGTATCCCGGCGGACGATGATTTTGAATACGGCACGCACAACGGCGGACAGTCAACGCTTGATGCCGATCTTGACAAGTGCAGAAAGCTGATAGAACAAAATCTTTTCTGAATACAAAACTGAACGAGATCTATAAAGAATCAAAGCGGCAAAAAAGGCAGCGTAACTATCATCACGCTGCCTTTTTGTTATTTACAGGTTTTCGGGGTAGGTCATCGTTGAGGTGTAATACAGGAAATTGTTATCGCTGTCAAACGATACATCAAGTATCACCTGCTGTTCATCGCCCGAATCATTTTCATACCAGTATCTGAATCTGTATGTTCTCAGCTCACCGGTATACGTTATGCTGTACGCTTTAAGGTCTATCTCGTCGTTTACCTTGTTGTAGGAAGTGCCCTTATCAAACTTATCAAGGTTTATCAGATTATCGCTCTTAACCCCCCTGACATCGCCTTTGAGCAGTTTAAAGTCACAATACTTTACAGTTTCTATATGCTGCTTTTTATCGACTTTTATCAGCACAGCCCACTCGGGATATGTCATGCCGTCTACCTTGACAGAGTCCTCACTCTCACGGACATAGTCAAACTCAAGCGACTTATTAAGCCCCGAAAAAGCGGATTTATCCTTGAAATGCTCATCGAGCTTGGTTTCGGCTACTGTCACGGTACTGCCCACATATTCGGAAACCTTGCCTGCGAGCTTTTTTCCCTTACCGCTTGAAATGCTCATGACAAGTGTTATGATTATGAGCGCAAGCAGGATAAACACTATTACCGCAAGTATTACTTTCAGTTGTTTTGCGCCGAATCTGCTCCGCAGCTTTTCGGCTTTACCGAGTTTTGAAGTTTCAAGGGGATTTTTAGTCTTATTCTTTTTGGAAAACAGCTTTGTCGAGAGCTTGGTAGTCTCGGCATTTTCTTTAATAACAACTCCGCAATTGCTGCAAACGTTGTCTTTATCGCCTATTTTCTTTCCGCATTTAGGACAATCCACAGCTGCACCTCCCCTGTTGCTTTTCTATATTTACTGACATTATATCACAGTTTCTTTTCAAAGTCAACAAAGCAGCGGACAAATTTGATGCAGCATTTTTTCACAGAAAAATGCCCCGAAGCATCAAAAGAACTTCGGGGCAGGTATATTTTACAATTGATGTTCAGTCAAGCCATACGCAGTCGACGACATCACGATCCACCTTAACGAGCTTTTCGTCCACAAAAGCTGCTGCCCAGCCGTGTTCCTCGTCCCACGGACAATTGAGCTGCATGATAACACAATACGGAACATTCTGCGATTCGTAGGGCGTATCGCCCGATTGGCTTTTTGCGTATATCGCATCTTCAAGCACATAGATCCTGACATCTGTTCCAATGAAATCAACAAGATCCCGTGGAGTTTTAAGCTGCGGCCAGTATGCTTTGTTTTCCTCCTCGTCATCGGGTCCCCATTGTTCATACATATCATCGTAATACAGGCGAATGAAAGCCTCCAGCATTTCATTTTCAAGCTGCGGGTCCCATTTCTCGATAAGCCTTTTGCAGTAAAGATCGCTTATTTCCTCATCGTCGATATCAACATCGATCTCAAATGTCTGCGGATCAAGCAGTGTTTCGTTTGGCATGATTCTTCTCCCCATTAGTTTTTATTATATAAGCGTCATCTGGTCGGGATCTTCGATCTCCTTGGCAAAGCTGCCTGCAACAGGAATAGTCTTGCTTCTGAACTTGGAAAGCTCTGCTGCCTTTTCCTCGCTGATAAGGAACGCCTTTTCAACGGTCGATTTTGCCTTGCAGGTCATTACCTGAACACCTATGGTATCTCTTGAAGCCTTTGGCATGAGCAGCGCTGTATCAAAGATCATCGCTCTGCCGTTGGTGGTGCGCAGCATGATGTTCGCATTTTCATCCACCCTGAACATCTTTACCAGCTTGACCTTGCCGGAATATGCATTTGCCAGCTTCTTTCGGTTTGTCTTGGTCGCATAGGAATCGAGTGCTACCTTGGCTACCTTTCCGTTTTCAAAAACAAATATCATATAGCCCTTATAGTCGGTAGTATTCACCGCAAACACGACATTTTCGTCCTTTTCAAAGCCCAGCTTTGCAGGAATATAATCTCCCATTGCGGAAGCCTTAGTATCAGGGAACTGCGAGAGCTTTGCCTTGTAAACAGAGCACTTATCCGAGAAGAACAGCAGCTCGCTTTTATTTGTAGTTTCGGCGTGCTGAGAGATATAGTCGCCTTCCTTGAGCTTCTGGTCGCTTGCCATTCGCAGCGACTGCGGAGTGCACTTTTTAAAGTAGCCCTCACTTGAAAGGAATATCTCACACGGATAGTCGGGTATCTCTTCCTCGACATCTATCTCAACTATGTCAGATGCGTAGTAATAGCCTGTTTTTCTTGGCTGAGCGTACTTCTTTTTCACCTCTTCAAGCTCTTTGATGATGACCTGCTTTATCTTTCTTTCGCTTTCAAGAAGCGCTGCAAGGCGGTCTATCTCCTCTTCAAGAGCCTTGGTCTCCTCGGTACGCTTTAAAATGTATTCTCTGTTAAGGTGGCGCAGCTTTATCTCAGCCACATATTCAGCCTGTATCTCGTCGATGCCAAAGCCTATCATAAGGTTTGGCACAACGTCGGATTCCTCCTTGGTCTCACGGACTATCTTTATTGCCTTGTCGATATCAAGCAGGATCTTTCCAAGACCTTTGAGCAGATGCAGCTTATCCTGCTTTTTCTTCATATCGAACGCAGTTCTGCGCTTAACACAGCCTATACGGAACTGCACCCATTCATTTATTATGTCATAAACGCCCATTACCTTCGGGTAACCCTTGACAAGGATATTGAAGTTGCAGCTGAAGGTATCCTCAAGCGGTGTCTGCTTATACAGCTTCTGCATCAGCTTGTCCACCTCGACGCCCTTTTTAACGTCGATAGCTATCTTCAGACCGTTGATATCGGTCTCATCTCTTATGCCCGATATCTCTCTTATCTTATTAGCCTTGATAAGCTGACGTATCTTGTCTATTATAGCCTCGACATTGGTAGTGTAGGGTATCTCGGTTATCTCGATACACCTTTCGGTCTTATCAAAATCATACTTTGCACGAAGTCTTACCGAGCCTCTGCCTGTGCGGTATATCTTGTCCAGCTCCTCCTCGTCGTAAAGCATATTTGCTCCGCCGGGGAAATCAGGACCTTTGAGCGTTTCAAGCGCATTGAACTCGGGGTTTTTCATAAGCCCTATGGTAGTGTCGCACACCTCACCGAGATTGAACGGGCACACCTGGCTCGCCATAGAAACGGCGATACCTGCATTTGCATTTACAAGTATCGTAGGGAATGTAGCAGGGAAAAGCGAGGGCTCGGTAGTGGTGTTATCATAGTTTGGTACAAAATCCACCGTGTCCTTATCTATATCCCTGAAAAGCTCATCACATATAGGCTCCAGCTTTGCCTCGGTATAACGTGAGGCAGCATAAGCCATATTCTTTGAATACTGCTTTCCGAAGTTACCCTTGCTTAGCACATAGGGGTGCAGCAGCGCTTCGTTTCCTCTTGAAAGACGCACCATTGTTTCATAGATAGTAGCATCTCCGTGAGGATTAAGGCGCATTGTCGCACCGACAATGTTTGCGGACTTTGTAAGTCCTCCGCTGAGCAGATTCATTTTATACATAGTATAAAGCAGTTTTCTGTGCGAGGGCTTAAAGCCGTCTATCTCGGGGAACGCTCTTGAAACGATAACACTCATTGCGTAAGGCATATAGTTCGTTTCAAGAGTCTGTGTTATTTTCTGTTCAACAACGAGTCCTGCACCGTCGATATAAGCATCGCTCTTTTTCTTTGGCGCAGCAGTCTCCTTGCTCTTTTTCCTTGGCATATAATCTGTCCTTTCGGGTTTAGTGCTAAACTATTCAAATCAAGAGATATCAGCCATTTCTAGATAGTCGATACCGTTATTGGTGATAAACTCTTTTCTGCCTGCAAGGTCATCGCCCAGCAGCATATCGAACATCCACTGAGTCATCTCGATATCATCGGGGCAGACCTTTATAAGTCGTCTTGTGGCTGGATCCATAGTAGTAAGGCTCATCATTTCGGGCTCGTTCTCACCAAGTCCTTTTGAGCGCTGTACAGTGCACTTTTTATTGCCTATCATCTGCATTATCTTTGCCTTTTCGGGCTCATCGTAAGCAAAATATGTCCTGTCGGCAGTAGTTATTTCAAACAGCGGTGATTCTGCGATATAAACGTAGCCCTTTTCGATAAGTGTCGGGGTGAGCCTGTAAAGCATGGTCAGTATCAGCGTTCTTATCTGGAAGCCGTCTACATCGGCATCGGTACAGATAACTATCTTATTCCAGCGCAGGTTATCAAGCGAGAACAGCGAAAATTCCTTGTTCTTGCCGGTTTTAACCTCAACGCCGCAGCCGAGAACTTTTATAAGGTCAACGATTATCTCGTTTTTGAATATCTTATCATAGTCGGCTTTAAGGCAGTTGAGTATCTTTCCTCTTACAGGGATAACTGCCTGGAATTCAGCGTTCCTTGCCATTTTAACGGAACCCAGCGCAGAGTCACCCTCCACGATATAAAGTTCTCTCTGCGAGAGGTCTTTTGAGCGGCAGTCAACGAATTTTTCTACCTGATTTGCAAGGTCCATTTTGCCGGTGAGGTTCTTTACGACATTGAGCCTTGTTTTTTCAGCAGACTCACGGCTGCGCTTGTTTATCATTACCTGCTCGGCAATTTTGAGCGCCTCATCGGGATTCTCTATAAAATATATCTCCAGCTGGTGCTTGAGAAACTCTGTCATAGATTCCTTTATGAACTTGTTGGTAATAGCCTTTTTGGTCTGGTTTGCATAAGATGTCTGCGTAGAGAAGGAGCTTGAAACAAGCACAAGGCAATCCTCGATATCGGGGAAAGTGATAGGCTTTTCGTTTTTGAGGTACTTGTTATTGTTTTTTAGGTACGCATTTATCTGCGATGTGAATGCGCTCTTTACAGCGTCCTCGGGCGAACCGCCATGCTCAAGGAAGCTGGAGTTATGGAAATATTCCAGCCTTTTGACCTTGTTTGAGAAAGTGAAAGCAACACACAGCTTGACCTTGTAGTCGTCCTTATCCTCTCTGTCACGTCCGACTCTGTCGGCGGTACAATACTGCACCGAGGTCATGTTGGTATCGTTTGCTATCTCGGCAACGTAATCAGCTATGCCGTTTTCATAAACAAAAGTCTGCTCCTCAAAAGAGCCGTTCTCACGCTGATAGCGAAGTACAAATTCGACCTGAGGATTGACCACAGCCTGCTTTTTCAGAACGTCCTCAAAGTATTCCTTGGGTATAGCTATATCCGTGAAAACGTCAAGGTCGGGACGCCAGCGTGTCTTTGTGCCGGTTTTGAATTTTTTAGTGCAGGGCTCCTTTTTAAGACCGCCCACATTGTTTCCCTTTTCAAAGTGCAGAGAATACTTTTGTCCGTCACGGCAGACCTCAACATCCATAAACTCGGATGCGTACTGCGTAGCGCACGCACCAAGTCCGTTTAGACCGAGTGAGAACTCATAGTTTTCGCCGTCGTTGGTGTTATACTTACCGCCTGCATAAAGCTCGCAGTAAACAAGCTCCCAGTTATAACGCTTTTCACGCTGGTTGTAGTCAACGGGACAGCCTCTGCCGAAGTCCTCGACCTCGATAGAATCATCGTTGAACTTTGTCAGTACTATCTTTTTGCCATAGCCGTTTCTCGCCTCGTCTATCGAGTTTGAAAGTATCTCAAAGACCGAGTGCTCACAGCCGTCAAGCCCGTCAGAGCCAAAAATTACCGCAGGGCGCTTTCTTACTCTGTCAGCGCCCTTGAGCGCAAAGATGTCATCATTTGTATAATTCTGTTTTTTTGCCATTAAACTACCCTTCTTCATAAGTAATATACCATATTTAGAATTATTATAGCACACAAGCACTACATTTGTAAATAGCTTTTTCTGAATTTTATAAAAAATGCTCACAGACAGCTGTTAGCAAAGCCATGCTTACTCAAGAAAAATTCACAAAATGTACATTGAATTATATGTACAATGTGATATAATAACGTATGAACAGATATTCATACGTTCAATTAAAAATAAAGATAACAGGGGCAGCTCCCCTTTTGCTGAGGAGGATATTATGGAAAAGGATAAGCACGATCATTCGATATGTGGAGGAGAAAACATTGAAAAGGTCGAGCGTCTTATGGACGTTATGCCTGTTGATGAGGAAGTCTACGAGCTGGCTGAGCTGTTCAAAATGCTCAGCGATTCAACGAGGGTAAAGATACTGTACTCTATACTTGACGACGAGATGTGCGTTTGCGACATAGCCGAGCTTGTCGGGACATCTCAGTCGGCAGTATCGCACCAGCTGAGAGTTTTAAAGCAGGCTCGCCTCGTTAAATACCGCAGGCACGGCAAAACGGTTATGTATTCGGTTTCCGATGAGCACGTTGCGACGATACTGAGTATGGGTATGGAGCACATAAGCGAATAAGTTTATAAAGATAGTTGTAATTTCATGATTAGAAAGGATCGGTGGTTACAATGACCAAAACGATCTATTGGCTGAAGGGGCTTGACTGCCCGAACTGCGCACAGAAAATCGCTCTGCGTGTAGGTGATCTTGAGATAGTGGAATCGGCTGACATGGACTTTATGAGAAAAAAGCTGATAGTTCATCACAGTGAGGAGCACAGCCGTGAAAGCATTGATTCAAGCGTTAAAATGATAGTCGGCAAGCTCGAACCTGACGTTGAGGTGCTTGACTATGAGCAAAAGGAGCATCACGAGCATCACCACGAGCATGAGCATTGCCACTGCGATGACCACGAACATGAGCATGAACACAGTCATTCCCATGAGCACGGGCATGAACATTCCCACTCTCACGGCAAAGGCGAGAGCCACACTTTTGATATTGCAAGGTTTATCATTGCAGGCGTTCTCTATGCGATGGGAATGATACTTCCCTACAAGGTGCCTTCAATGGTGCTTTCGCTGTGCGCTTATGTGATAGCAGGCTACGATGTTGTGCTTTCGGCGCTGAGAAACCTGGTACACGGAGAAGCATTTGACGAAATGCTGCTTATGTTCATTGCAACGATAGGCGCTGTTGCGCTTGGTTACTTTGATGAAGCTGCTGCGGTAATGCTGTTTTTCCAGGTGGGCGAGCTTTTGCAGGACATTGCAGTGGAAAGGTCGAGGAAGTCTGTCACCAAGCTGCTTGAACTGAAGCCCGAATATGCAAGGATAATCCGTGACGGCAAAGAGCTGACTGTTGCACCCGAGCAGGTAGAAACAGGCGACATTATGGTAGTGCGTGCAGGAGAAAGGCTTGCGCTTGACGGCGAAGTTGTCGAAGGCTCCTGCCAGCTTGATACCTCAGCAGTTACGGGAGAATTCCTGCCCGTTAGCATAAGCAAGGGCAAAAGCGTGCTCAGCGGATGCACCGACCTTGACGGAGTTATAAAAGTCAGAGTTTCTGCTCCGTTTAAGGAAAGCTCGGTAGCAAGGATAATGCAGCTGGTAGAAAACGCCTCGGAGAAAAAAGCGGAAACGGAAAAATTCATCACACGCTTTGCGAGAGTTTACACGCCTGCAGTTGTTGCCTGCGCTGTGCTGCTCACGGTAGTTCCCTGCCTGTTTTTAGGCTTTTCACAGTTCACCAAATGGCTTTACAGAGGGCTTTTGTTCCTGGTAATATCCTGTCCGTGTGCGCTTGTTATATCCATACCTCTCGGATTTTTTGCAGGTATCGGCGGTGCTTCAAAGCAGGGTATCCTCGTTAAAGGCGCAAAAGCGATAGAGGCACTTTCAAAGTGCACGGCTATCGCAGTTGACAAGACAGGAACGCTTACAAAGGGCGAATTCTCGGTAGAAAGCATTGTTCCAAGCGGAATTTCTCAGCAGCTGCTGCTTGAATATGCCGCTGCTGCCGAATCGGTCTCAAATCACCCGATAGCTTTATCTATCGTTAAGCACTGCGGAAAGACATTCGCACCGGGTGAGATAAGCAATGCATCGGAAATATCCGGCTGCGGTGTTGAATGTGATTACAACGGCAAAAAGCTGATATGCGCTAAGCGTGAATACCTTGTTGATATGGGTATCAGCGTTCCTCAGGCGCAAAGCAGCTCTACCTCGGTATATGTTTCCTGTGACGGTGAATACTGCGGATATATTACTCTCGGTGACGAGATAAAGGAAAATGCAAGGCAGGCAGTTGCTCAGCTGACACAGCTGGGTGTTGACACTGTAATGCTCACGGGCGACAAGGAGCAGGCAGCAGCCGCAGCAGCTGAAAAGCTGGGCATTAAAAATTACCACTCCTCGCTGCTGCCTCAGGATAAAGTCACAAAGGTCGAGGAGCTTATGAAAGCATCAGGCGGTACTCCTGTCGGGTTTGCAGGCGACGGTATAAACGATGCGCCTGTTATCGCAAGGGCTGATGTTGGCTTTGCTATGGGCGGACTCGGCTCGGATATTGCTATTGAAGCCGCCGACATAGTTCTTATGAACGACAGTGTTGAAAGTATTCCAAAGGCTGTTGCAGCCGCAAGAAAAACTATGCGCATAGTTAAGGAAAACATTGTTTTTGCGCTTGGTGTAAAGTTCCTTGTTATGCTGCTCGGTGCGCTTGGGCTGGCAGGTATGTGGATGGCTGTTTTTGCAGATGTGGGAGTTGCACTGCTTGCTATACTCAACGCTATGAGATGCTCAAAGGCATGATAACAAAAAATTCATAAAATATATTACGAGAATTATTCAAGTCATCTTGACACAAGATAATAAAAGTGCTATAATCTCATTGAACCGTAACAAGTGTTACGAAACAAATGTTACTCAGGCAGGACCGAAAGGAAGTAAAGGATGCCTCCGAAAAAGGTAGTTACAAAACAGCAGATAATAGATACAGCTGTGGAGATCACAAGAAGAAAGGGCTTCGGTGCGATCACCGCAAGAAGCGTAGCTTCGGGGCTTGGCATTTCAACTCACCCGCTATTCTCCTATTACAGCTCAATAGATGAACTCAAGGGAGATGTCCTTATCTATGCAAGAGGTGTTTACCACGATTATATCCAGCGGGGGCTTAAAGAGAAGATACCCTTTCTGGGAATAGGCCGCAGCTTTCTCTCTCTTGCAAGAAAAGAGCCTGAGCTTTTCAAGCTGCTTTTCATGACCGAGCCTGAGCTTTCGGGTTCAAGTGCGATGAATGAGTTTGAAAAAACGCTTGACCTCGTGATAGATTCGATAATGAAGATCTATGGAATGGACAGATTTACAGCGAGCTGCTATTACAGGAACCTGTGGCTGATGACACTCAGCTTTGCAACGCTGATAGTCACCAACGACTGCCCTTTCAGCGATGAGCAGATAAGCGGTATACTTACCGAGATAAGCCTTTCACTTTGCAAGTCGTATAAAGAAATACCCGGCTTTGCAAAAGGTGAATTTGACAGAGATAAGATATTTACGGAGCTTGTTAACAAAACGCCGGGGTAAAGCGTTTAACAAGCGTGCATTAAGAATACGGGGAGAAAAATGAAAGAGTTTAAAAATGACATCGTATTCGGATCCCTGCTATTTATTACAATAATGCTGACTGTACTGGGGTTTATTGCAGACAACGATATTGTAACGATGATAGCTGCGCTTTTAATGGCTGTTTGCATAATTATTGCATTCGCAAGAAAAGGCAGAAGGGATTTTGAGAGCGACAATAAAATATGACATCAGTTCTGACCGACTCAAAAAAACTATGGCGACACATTTGGGGTGTCAGAGGCTTGGGGACACATTAGCTTTGATTTGCCAAAAAATATGGGGGAGAATGTCGGCCGGAAAAAATAACAGAGGGTGTGCTTTTGCCTCGCATTCCCTCTGTTTTTATTTTTATTATATGAATCTTTCTTTCAGCTTGTCAAAGAAGCTCTTGCGCTTAGCATAGTTCTTTTCGCTCATGGTCTTGTCAAAGTCCTTGAGCATTTTTTTCTGCTCCTTTGAGAGATTCTTCGGCACTTCGATCACTATCCTGACGTAATGATCTCCGTGGCTTGTGCTGTGTACTTTCTGTATGCCCTTGCCTCTCAGACGGAAAACAGTTCCCGTCTGTGTTCCCTCGGGCATTTTATATGTTACTCTTCCGTCAACCGTAGGAACTGTCAGCTCATCTCCGAGCGCAGCCTGTGTAAAGGTTACAGGTATCTCCGTCCATACGTCGTAGCCGTCACGCTCAAAGATCGGATCGGGACGGACGTTTATGCTTATCATAAGGTCACCTGCGGGACCGCCGTTGATACCCGCATTTCCAGCGCCTGCCATACGAACAATCTGTCCGTCTGCGATTCCTG
Organism: Ruminococcus sp. UBA3767; assembly: GCA_002371625.1. Lineage (GTDB taxonomy): Bacteria > Bacillota > Clostridia > Oscillospirales > Ruminococcaceae > Hominimerdicola. The sequence continues at coordinate 1,142 of DFFV01000015.1, read as the reverse complement.
CAGGGATACTAACCTCGACCTCCTCGGTCTTTTTGACAAAGCCCTTGCCCGAGCACTTCTGACACGGAGTATCTACTATCTTGCCCTTTCCGTGACATCTGTTACAGGTAACTACCTGCCTTACGCTGCCAAATAGCGACTGCTGCGAGATGACTCTTTGTCCCTTACCGTTACAGTCAGGACAGGTCTTGGTTGAAGAACCTGCTGCTGCGCCGCTGCCGTGACAGTCATCGCAAACAACAGTTTTATTGACTCTTACCTTTACGGTCTTGCCCTTGCAGGCTTCCATAAAGTCAATATTTGCTGTTGCCCTTATATCGTCGCCACGCTGCGGTGCATTAGGATTAGCCGAAGCCCTTGAACCGCCGCCGAAGCCGAAGCCGCCAAAGATAGAATCAAATATATCTCCCATATCAGCAAAGCCGCCAAAGCCGCCTGCACCGCCTGCGCCTGCGCCGTAATTTGGATCTACCCCTGCAAATCCGAACTGGTCATACTTTGCCTTTTTATCGGGATTTGAAAGTATCTCGTAAGCCTCGTTTACCTCCTTGAACTTCTCCTCAGCCTCTTTATCTCCGGGGTGAAGATCAGGGTGGTACTGTTTTGCCATTTTACGAAAGGCTTTCTTTATTTCGTCCTCCGAAGCGCTTTTGGATACACCCAGCACCTCATAATAATCTCTTTTATCTGCCATAAATCATCACTCCGTTTTATATGGAGCAAACTCTCCTTACTTGAATTATCTTATCATACAGCATTACCTCTGCCTGCTCTCACAGACAGAGGTGAAATGCTTATAGTTTTTTAGTCAGCGTCCTTGAAATCAGCGTCAACAACGTCATCTCCGCCGTTATTAGAGCTATTGTCCTGTGCAGCGCCGCCCATGTTGCCCATGCTGCTCGGATCAAATCCCTGTGCGCCCTGAGCCTGTGCGCCTGCCTGCTGGTAAACCTTTGTTGCGATCTTCTGGAAGCACTCCTCAAGATCCTTGTTCTTAGCCTTTATAGCCTCGATGTCAGTACCCTTGAGAGCTTCCTTGAGGTCATTTATCTTGCTCTCGCACTCACTCTTATCAGCAGCATCGACCTTGTCACCGAACTCACCAAGAGCCTTTTCACACTGGAAGCACATCTGGTCAGCCT
>DFFV01000038.1 GCA_002371625.1 Ruminococcus sp. UBA3767 | reverse complement strand
CAGCAACGCCTGCCGCAGTACAGCGGCCAAAAGCTCTTCTTTTCATAAAAAAACTCCTCTCATGATCATAATTCGTATGCCTTCACATACGTGCGTATTATAACCAATCTCCTTGTTTTTCATATCATACTCCTTGGCAAGTATACCATAAATTAATCAATTAGTCAAGATATTTAATGTAAAACAGACAAGGGCTTTATAACTTTTTTCTTAATTATCATTTTATCATTTAACTAAAAGTTCCATGTCCCACAACATACATAAACAAAATAAAACCGCCAAGATACGCGCTGAACGTATTCTGACGGTTATCAATGAAGTGCGGGTGACAGGACTTGAACCTGCACACCATTCGGCATTAGAACCTAAATCTAACGTGTCTGCCAATTTCACCACACCCGCATATAAAATACCGCCTCCGATGTGTACCGAAGGCGATAAATGAGCCATTGGAGATTCGAACTCCAGACCCTTTGATTAAAAGTCAAATGCTCTGCCAACTGAGCTAATAGCTCATCGCTCTCACAGGCGAAACTAAAGGGTTTTAACCACATCGCCTCTGCAAGTGCTTATATATTATACCAAATATCATTAGGTTTGTCAAGCACTTTTTTCATTTTCAGAGCATTTTATTTGATCATTTTATCAGATCCAGCTTTTTCTGCGTAAGTATCATGTGTTTTCTTACAGCATCTATCTCACCTGTATACTTGTTGAACCACTCAACATCCGCTTCCTGCGGCTCTTCCTGCAAAAGTATCGCCTGCACCAGCGCCGACTGTGAACGGGAACGCTTGCGCTCTATCTCCTCGATAGTTTTGCGGCATTTCATTATTTCCTTTTTATATTTTCTTTTTTCACTCATACCGGCATCCTCCTATTCACCCATTTTGTTGACCGAGTCAACGACCGCTCTTATCTCATCATAACCCTTGTCAAGATTATCCGTGATATCCTTCAAACCCTTGTTTACGTCCTCAAGCCGTGTTTTCATCTGCTTGGGATACTTAACAAGGCAATAGTGCAGCTCATTAATAGCCTTTTGCTGCTCCGTATAGTCATCAAGCAGGAAGACGAACGAACGGGCGGCACCCATATTGCTTATCAGCATATTATAATGCATATCGTAGTCTATCTTCCTGTCAAAGTATGTATCAAGCTCCTCCGAGGCATCGGCAAGGCTGCTCATATACTGCTTTTTGTATGTCGCCTGGATCTCCCTTGACTTATCAACATACAGCCCGATGAATACAAGCAATGCGATCAACAGGATGATCGACCAGATTATTGCGCTAATCATTTTGCGCTTCATTATCTTTTCCTGATTCAACCTGTGCCACCTCGCTTTCAAGTAATTTATCAGCTTGCCTGAGCCTTTCCTTTTCCTTTTCGATAGCCTCTCTTATGAGCCTTTCCTTTTTCTGCTCAGCCGTTTCGGTCTTGCTGTCGGTATCGCTGTCGTCATCGTCCTCATCACCGTCAGTCCCTCTGATTATCCTGAACAGCGAACGTGCTTCGAATATACAAATACATACCGTTGGCAGTATAAAGCATATCATCAGCAGCTTTTTGGTAGATGCGAACGAGCCTATGAAACGAAAGAGCCACAGCTTTTTAACATATTTACCCACTATCCTGTCACGGTGCACCTTATAAACATCTTCGCTCGGGTTTGCATCGCCCTTAACGGTAAATGTCCCGTCATCGTTTATAGAAGTTATCCTGTGCGAATTGGGCATATCCTTTATCTCGGGGTCATCGGAAAGAAATGTGATTACATCTCCCACCTCAAGATCGTCCGGATCGGTCTTTTTCACAAGTATATAATCATCAACGTGTATCGAAGGCTCCATGCTTCCCGTTATGACCTTCATTATACTGTAGCCGCCGATATTTGCGACCTTGCCCCTGATATTGCAGACAAATACATACACGACCACTGCAAGCATGACTGCGATCACTGCGATCATAGCTATGCTTGCTATGCGTCTTAGCTTACTGCTTATCTTCTTCGTCGACTCTTTCATTCTTCAGCTTCTTATCCTCACGCCACTTTTTGATGCGGCGCTTTATTTTGGTGAATATACTTACATGGTATTCCTTGAAAAGCGCCTTCATCTGCGCTCTTTCAGCCCTTTCCTCCTCAGGAGTCATAACAGGGAGCGACTTGCGTATCTTTTCCTTCTGAGCATCGCTCAGAGGCTTTTTCTTCTTCATCTTCCACTTTATATTGGCGATGAACCGCTTGAAGTCATACGGGAACACCGTAGCGTACTTATTGTAGTAGACCTTCATCTGCAGACGCTCCTCACGCTCGGCAGCGGTCTCCATCGGTCTTTCAAGCCAGTGCTTCTTGGGATACTCCGCACGGTAGTACTTAGGATCCACATCAGGCACATAAGGTCTGCGGAATATCACGCTGAACAGGGTGATAAAGAATCTTCTCAGTACACACCACGGACTTCTTGAATACTCCAGATAAATAGAATGGAAATCTCTGCTGCGGTAAATATCCCTTTCCGCTCTGAGTCTTTCCGCACGGGCCTTGTCCCGTCTTTCCTTTGCGAGCTGTTCGGCTTTTTTGCGTTCCCTCTCGGCAATTTGTTCGGGAGTAAGGTTTGCTTCCTCCTCGGCAGCTTTTCTTGCTTCTTCCTCTGCTGCAAGTCTTTCCTGCTCCAGTCTTTCGGCGGTAAGCTGTGCCCTTCTGAAGTTATCGTATTCACGCTGCTTTCTTTCTTCCGCTTCCTGCCGTTCTCTCTCGGCACGCTCCGCAGCTTCTTTTGCGAGGCGTTCTCTCTCCTCAGCCTCTGCCTTTTGTCTTTCTTCCCACTCTCTCCTGAGTCTTTCGGTCTCCTCACGCTCACGTTTTTCACGGGCGAGCCTTTCCTCTTCGGCTTTACGCTGAGCCTCACGTCTGAGAGCTTCAAGTCTGCGCTGTTCAGCCTCTGCCTTTTTCTTTTCAGCCTTTTCACGTTCAATACGTGCGACCTCGTTGCGTATCTGCTCAACACGGATATATTCCTTTTCAAGAGCAAACACCTGGTCTATCTCATTAAGCAGAGCGATGTTGAGCTCTCCCGCTTCGCCCTGGTGGTCATAAAACGTTTCACCCAGCGACTGCGGCTGTGCCATAACATCGTATTTGGACATATCGTCCTTATTGAACCGCTTGAGGAACTTTGGCAAAAATGCCTTTGGCTTAGCGGTTTTCAGATCGTTTTTCTTATTCGGCGGTTTATGTGTATACGAACGGAACAGCAAAAAGTTCAATGCGATAAGGTTATAAAAATCGACCATATAATCCTCATCGAGCTTCTGCGCTGTATCCACAACGTTTATCTCATATCCGACCTTATCGTAGCCCTCAATGAACTGCCAGAGTGTAAGGCAGGCTTTGAGGTCAACATTTTTCATTATCGCATTTGTACGCATTACAGGCGGTCTTATAAATGTGTTGCCCATTTCCTGACAGAAGTTCGAGCCTTTATAGCCCTCTACCGCCTTTTTGATATGCTCCACTCTTTCCCACACAGTCAGACCGCTTTCGTTCTTGGTCTCAAGGCTGTCGGTAGTTTCGAGCTTGAGGCTCACGCTCATCTGCTTGCCGTTCTTATCGTCAAGGTCGGTATTGTATGAAAGCGTGAACACTTCCTCGTCCTTGGCGACCTCCTGGAGCTTTTCATATCTTTTTATAATAAAAACGTACAGTCTGTCCACGAGCGTATTGATGAACTTATTCTCATAAGTCATCATACTTTCTTCCTTATGGACATTGAGCACCTTGGAAGGTGTTATTGTGTTTGTAACGGGATCGTAGTCCTGTATCAGATCGGTATGCTGAGCCAGGTGCTTGACCGATTCAACGGTTATCTTTCTTGAAAGGGCTATCGGCACTACCTCTCCGACATCTTCTATTGTGACTCTTGGGTTTCTCAGCACTGTATCAAGGTGCCTGAGTCCCTCCTCGATAGCGTCTACCCACGATATATCAACGGATTTCTCCATTATCTTGCGGTTGACGGCAAACGTATTCCTGCTCGCTTTTATCAGGGAATGCATAGAATCGAACAGCTCATCGTCTTCAAGACCGTCCATTGTGCGGGTAAAATTACTGTACCACTTGTCGTAGAACTCCTCCACACATTCCCCTCCTTTCAGGTTTGATAAGATAATCACAGCATCGCAAAACGATACTTTAAAACAAAGACCTGACTTGCCCGTTGACTATGGCAAGGCAGGTCGTTTAAACAGCTATTAGTAGAGCTTCTGCAAACGCTCAAGGTAAGCAATGGATTCCTTCATGCTATTGCTTCCGAAAGTCTTTCTGAGATATGTACAAAGGTCTCTCAGCTCATCACGCAGCATTGAAAGGTTGAGTGATTCAAACTTTCTGAATATCTTTGTAGCCATTACATAGTCGATACCGTCAAGCTCATCGCCGCCGCAGGCAACATATACCGGAACAAAAAGTCCCATCTGCTTGATGATACGGTTACCGAACGCAACTCTGAGCTTCTCGATAACCCACAGATCAAGATGCTGTATCTTCTTGAGGTTTTCCTCACTGATAGGATATTTCTTGAAAGCGTCCTCAAACAGCTCGTTGAGATGATCGTAGCCCAGTGAGAGCGGCGGTGTATCGGGTGCATCAAATGCGATACCCTTGGCATCAAGGTTTATCGGCTGAGCACGGTCATACACCTTATCTGAGATAGCGAATGTCGAGTCGTCGTTATTCGCTGTACCGATATACCAAACGTTCTGCGGTATCTTTATCATACCCTTGTCAAGATTTTCAGGGTCGGTGCTCCATACATTAGGAACAAGGTCGAGCTTCCATTCATCAGCGTTAGGCATTTCAAGAATAGAGAGCATCTCAGCGAAGTAATACTCGACACGGGCGATGTTCATCTCGTCCAGCAGGATAAGGTTGACATCGTTGTTAAAGCCCGAAGCATATATTCTTCTGAGCACTTCGGTCTCGTTGAAGTTCTTGGTGAATTCGTTGAAGAATCCGAAAAGCTCGGTCCTGTCACGCCATGAAGGCTGAACGGAAGCGATAGTTGTATCAACACCCAGGAACTTACCGAACGAATACGGAAGTGATGTTTTACCTGTACCTGAGATACCCTGAAGGATAATGAGCTTAGTTGAAGCCATACCCGCAATAAACAGGCGTATCGTTTTTATATCGTAGAAAAGGTGCATTCTCGAGCAGGCAAAGTTTCTGTAATCCTCGCATATCTGCTCCAGCGATATATTGTTGTCATACTCAGGCGGAGTATAGGTTTTGTAGAAATTGTCCACCTCGATGAGCTTTGAAAAACGCTTGACCGTTGTGATAACAACGCCCTCCTGCGTTTGTTCCTCGCCCTGAGGCTGTTCGCCCTCCTGCCCGTCACCGAGCGAAAGCGTACCGCCTGCTGCACCGCCGAGAGCAAGGTTCCCGCCGCCGATCTGAGCTACCTTCATAGCCATGATCTCGTCCTTTTCCTTGGTCATCTTGAGCACCTGACGCTGAAGCAAGCCTATCTCCTCCAGCAGATCCTCGTCGCTGACGAGAGAATGTCTGAACCTGATATACTTTCTCACAGCAAGAACTATCATAAATACTATCAGCGCAAATACAGCCACGACAAGAACTATTGACAATATCGCCAGTATCCACTCCAGCACGCCGAAGCTCTGCGAGTGAGCTTTGAAGATGTCGATATAATTCTTTATATTGAATATTTGCTTTATACCTTCCCAGAGTCCTTTAAAAATGCTTGCAAAGCCTTTCAGGATCTCGGAAATAAAAACAAAGAACCATTCTAAAAAATTACTCATGTTTTCCTTGTTTTCCTTTCTATCAGTATCACAGAGCTTTCAGATCAGTCTTGTGTACTTTCCTCTGCGGCAGCTTCATCCTGCTTTTCCTCAGCAGGCTCCTGCTTATCTTTTTCCTCTTCCTTAACTTCCCCGTTCCCGGCTTTTTCCTTCTCCTGCTTAGCCTTTTCCTGCTCAGCAAGGTACTCCTCGATAGCACGTTTCTTTATCTCTTCCTCGTCATCCTCTGTAAGAGTTGCTGACTGCCGCATCTGGATTATCACCATTATCAGCTTGAACAGCTCGAACAGGAAGAATATACCCATTGGGATAAGTATGCAAACGAGGAATCCTGTCTTTGTTTTGAGGAATTTCATTACCTTGCCAAGACCCGGTATCCTTGAACCGTTCCACTTGCCGATTATCTTGCTTGCATAAACACGGTATGTATCGTTCTGGTCGTTGTTATCACCCTTTGTGATGAACGACCTTGTGCCGTTTTCTTCTTTAACTTCAACGATACGGTGGGTATTTATAACATTTTGTCCCTCGACTATCTCGTTTGTCCAGAAAGAGATGACATCATCCTCTTTCAGCTCATTTATATCGTCTATCTCCTTGGAGATTATCAGGTCGCCTTCCTTGAATGTCGGCTCCATTGAGCCTGATTCAACAGTCAGCGGCATACGGCCGAAAAGGCTCGGCACTCCGTTGTTCTTATCGGAAGTGAATACCAGTATGGTAATTAGCAGAGCGAATATCAGCAAGATCCATGCCAGTACGTTAAAAACTATCTTCAATGCTTTTTTCATAATATGTTCCCCTTAAACTTATGTATTTTCAACTATCCTGAAGTCCATCTGCATCTTTATAACTCCCCCGATTATATCATCGACGCAATCAGGATCGTTGCCTTCAAGCCAGATAACTACCGTATACTTATTAGTCGCACCGGGATCAAAATCCTCCTGCTTGGTATGCATGACCTGTGCTGATGTGAGAAACTCCTCATCGCAGTCGGTCTCCTTACCATTTCCGCTGGATTTCGTTTTACCGTAGACCGTTTTTTCGCCGTTGATGTACAGCGCCACTCGTATAGCCTCATCAACATTCTTTGTAACGTTCTGTATCGTGAGGTCGCCCTCATAAGTAACGGTATCCTTACCTGAATTGTGAACATAGAATGTGTAAGCGATATAGTTTCTGCCGTTGTGGTTGCCGTTGACCTTGTCGATATTATCCGGCAGGTCCTCTCCGCTGATATTGGTCATATCGTAGACTATATCAGCCGTCAGCATAGAAACTGTTTTGTCAAACTCGGGAGTTTCCGAAAGTGAAAGCCCCTGATTTACCATGTCATACTTATTAACTTTTATTGTAAAGCTGCCGTACTTGTTGTAAAAATAGGATATCGCATAGCCTATCGCAATAAATCCTATCAGTGCAACGGTTATAAGCCCCGTCACCCGCATAAGTACGGTATACTTTTTTACTTCCTTAGCTGTACGCCTTATATGCAGCGCATCTCTCAGAGCAGTTTCCTTATCCTTGTCCTTAGCCTTGGCACTTTCTTTCACTGCCGCTTCGGTGGATTCGTCCAGCTCCTTGGCATCAGCCTCTGCCTTTTCAAGCTCAGCCTTTTTCTTTTTACTCATAAGCAAGTATACCTCCTTTCCGCAGATGTAAGCCGCTTATATTATATTATTATAGTATCTCCTTTATCATTCCGCCTGTATATCCTCATAGGTCTTTGGACGGATATACCTTCTCTGCATCCAGTCGCCGCAATATTCACCGACGCAAAGGTTGCATCCGAGCGAAGCTATTTTATCGCCCTGAGTGGAATTTGCGACCTCCGAAGCGATAGGTATGCAGTCTATCGAAACAATATAATCTATCGCTGAACGCACCCATTTTTCGTGGTTATCGCCC
>DFFV01000035.1 GCA_002371625.1 Ruminococcus sp. UBA3767 | reverse complement strand
CTACGAACCAGTAGGTCGGGGGTTCGAGTCCCTTCCGGCGCACTTCATAAAACGCCGTAAATACGGCAAATACCGTTCTTGATGAAAATCAGGAACGGTATTTTTTATGCAAAAATTGGTTTTCAGGGCACTATTAGGGCACTATTTTGACAAATGACACGAAAGCAGCGACACATAAGTGCCGCTGCTGCGCTATTTTGTCAGTTTCATATTTTCATATTGTGTTATCCTGCCTTTGTAGTCGCCTTTATATTTTTTCGTCTCAGCATCACATCGGCAAGCTGCTCTGCGGATATCTCATCGGATTCTTTGAGCATATGACTGTAAATATCCGTCGTGGTGCTTACCCTGCTGTGCCCGAGCCTGCGGCAGCCTGTTATCATCAGAAGATGAATGATAGTCCGCCACTTTATCGGCAATTTGTCCACTTCCTCCTGTATCTGTTCGAGCTGGTCAAGCTCAAAGAAGTTGACCTTGCTTCGTTTAACTTTCGGCGGTGTAGCCTTTGATGCAGGATTGTACGGGATTATCATTTCCTTATCCGCCTGTTTGAACACCACATTTAAAAACCTCTCCGACCACATTTTTTGATTGATCTTGCAGGTCAGGGGGTATCTCTGTTTTTCACCAAGCAAAACGAACAAGCACAGTATTCAGCGCTGATACGGACTTTTCTGGCGATCTTGCAAAACGAACAAAAACGAACAGAAAACGAACAACGCAAACAGATTTTTTGCAAATTATACTTTTATATATTTTTTTATTCGGTTTGTTCGGCGACATAGTACTTCCATCTTGCAAAAAACTGCCAGTGATGCTATAATGGTCTTAATATGATTCAAGAGGTGTGATATGGCTGATATCAGATGTCCTCACTGCGGTGGTGAGATCCCCGAAGGTATGCGGTTCTGTCCGCATTGCATGACAACGCTCGTGCAGACTGAAAACGTTGATTTAAAACAGTTGGGAAATAGAAAAAAGCGATATGTTATAGTTATAGCTGTGTGTGCGTGTGCTGTTGTGGCGGCGTGCGGTTATTGTATTTTTGCAAAAAACAGCGGTGATGGTATATCCGCACAGAATAAAAACACCGACACTTCAGTAAGTGCCGATGTTTCGCAAACGCAGAGTTCTGCCGAAAGCCTGCAAAGAAAGCAAACGACAAGCACAACGACTTCCGCAGTGCCCGATGAAACTACGGCTTCGCAGGAGATTACATCTGAAACACAGACTACTTCGGTCAGTCCGCAGAACAAGCAAACGTTTAAAAGCACGTCAGATCCCCAAACTCTTGCAGCTGGGATAAACAACTGGTGCTCCGCCCACAGTCCGAAGTATTTCGGGATCGGCGGTGCACAAGACATTAAAGCCGAACAGGACGCAGACACTACAACGCTGTCCTTTACCGACAAAAGCGGTGCTTCAATAAATATCGGGACTGATAAAAACGGGAACGTGAATATTTATTTCCGCATCGGTCATGTCTCCTATGACGCAAACGAACCTCACACCAAAGAGATACTTTCCGCACTGGGAGAGATACTTTTCGGCTGTGATCTCAACGGCAGGAACAGTACATTTACCGAGAACGGCTATTCCTTTGAGATAATGAGCAGAAATATGCCCGAGCTTGGTTTCAGCGAATACAGTATCAGCGCAAAAAAATCATAGTGTTGCTTCGCCGTGAGAATAAAGCTCGTTGTTCGTTTCAACAACAGTTTTGCGGTTTTGTATGCAGAAAATGATAATGCTGTCACGCTTATGTTTAGCATACAAAAACGGATAGCCCGACAGCTTTAAAAAGCTCTGCACCTCATCAAGCGAAATCTCCATGGCAATAAGCAGAGAAAGCACTTTATCACGGCTCGGAGCTTCCTTAACGCCCGAAAATATCTGATAGGCGTATACCTGGCTTATCTCGGACTTTGCTATTATCTCTGATTTGATAAGACCTTTCTGTTCAACAAGTGCCTCAAGCATTTCAGACACTTTTTGGGGTGATATGCTCTCGGAGTTTTCATCAAGATATTCGTCTATAGTGTTGGCAGACTTTATCTCGTCAAGCAGTTCGTCGGTGGATTTGTTCATGTAAGATCACTCCTTTTGAAGATTTTTGCATCACATTCAGATAATATCACACTTTCTCAGCTTTTACAAGGGGGCGGTAGTATAAACTTTTCGGAAATACTCAGAACCGAATATACGCTTGTGTCTGTGCTTGGCAGCAAGCAGGGCAGCGAGCTGATACGTTATCGCAACAATAAGCTCGGCAGGGATATGGTCGTGCGAAAACTGAAAAGCGGAACTAACACCGAAGTTTATCGCAGACTCTCAGGCGTAAGCCACGAAAACCTTGTGCAGATATTTGATGTTGTCACAGAACAGGACTACACCTATATCCTTGAAGAGTATATAGAGGGCATCAGCCTTTCGCAGCTTGTTCCCATGAAGCAGCAGGGTGCGCAGCGGGTAATTGTACAGCTTGCAAAGGCACTTTATGTGCTGCATTCGCTCGGTATCGTCCACCGTGATGTCAAAGAGGATAACGTTCTGCTGACCGCAAACGGCACTGTGAAACTGACCGACTTTGACATATCTAAAATTTACACGCAGGGTAAAAACCGTGATACCGTGCTGCTTGGCACAGCGACCTACGCCCCGCCCGAACAGTTCGGTCTTGCACAGACCGACGGCAGAAGCGACATTTACGCACTTGGCATTCTTGCAAATAAACTTGTCACAGGCGAGCACCCATCGGTAAAGCTGTTTACAAAGGGCAAGCTCGGCAGGTTCATCGTTAAAGCCACCAATATCAGCCCCGAAAAACGCTTTGATTCCGCCGAAGATGTGCTTTCGCACTTTCGTTAAATAAACAAATTATGCTGACAGCATAAGACAAAAAGATCCTCCCATGGTATAATCACCGTAGGAGGATTTTTTACATTTCGTCAATATTCTCCGCTAAAATTTTGATCGTGCTGAGGAATTTGCCCACCTGCTCGGGTGAATGGTTTTTAAGCTCTGCTGAAATGCTTTGCAGAACATCTGCATCACTGTTCTGGTCTTTAACATCAAGCAGAAGATAATCAAGGCTTATTTCCAGCACGGTCGAAATGCTTATCGCCGTGTTGAGAGAAAGCTGCCGTGAGCCACGCTCGATGTGCCCGATATATGAGGGAGTTATGCCGCAAAGGTCTGCAAGCTGCTCTTGACTCATTCCCAGCTTTGCCCTGCGGCTGCGTATTTTTTCGCCAATAGCGTTATAATCAGGGGCTATTCTGCCATTATTCATTTGCATCACCGCTTTTATTATACATTGTGCACAAATATTTTGTAAATATACTGTGTGTCACAATATTGACAAACAGTGCAGGTGATGGTATAATAATTTTGTTGAAAGAATACAACAAAATAAAAAGGAGGTAATCACTAATGAAGAAGAAACGATTTCTGAGCCTGACACTTGCAGCTTGTCTGCTGTTTGGCTCAGCAGCAATGCTGCCCGAAAACACATTTACGGACAGCACAAGTATAACAGCCAGTGCGGAGGTATACTATGACCTTAAAGTGTCAGGCATCAGGGTAACGGACGAGACCAAGGACGATATTCTCCGCAAAGGCAATAATGAAGCCGCTTATGATCCCGATACCAACACGCTGATACTCAAAAAAGATATTACTGTTGATACAAATTTTGATGGTATCACTGTAAACAAAGCTGTGACTATCAGAGTCGATAATGATGTAAAGATAACTGTAACAAATACGAATTATTCAGCTATTCGCTGCAATGCCGATACAACTATCACGGGAAATGGCAAGCTGACGCTGCAGAGCAAATATGCCGGTATTTATTCTAATGCTAAAGATGTTACCATAAAAAATGCCGACATCAGTATAGCCAGCAATTATTTCGGAATTTACGGTTTGTGCAACAGCAATAAGCTTACAATTGACAATTCAAATGTTGACGTACAGACAAATCTACTGGCTGTTGGCAATTATTATGGTATTATACTCAATAACTGTGAGATCATCACACCAGCCGAAGCAAAAATAATAACCAAAAGCAGCTCAAGTGATGAATTGTTTATTACTGATAAAAACGGCAATAATGCTAAAACCGTTGAGATACTCAGCCATAGAAGCCGAATCAACAATACAGCTTGCGAAAGAACTGCATCGACGGCAGCTGATGGATCGATCTTAATCAATGGCGAAAAAACAGGCATAAGTGCCAATAACATACCTTTAGGCGAAAAGCTTGGTGTTATGCTTTCTGATAGCCGCCAACCCGATGGAATGCGGCTGAACTACTGGAAGGCTTCCTATTCAATAGATGATTATAATGATACGGCGCATGGATACAAATATAGAAAAGAAACAACATTTACGCAAGATACTTTTATCTTCGACTTCCCCGATGAAGCGATCACAGGTCTTTGGAACTATTTCAAGGATAACGATATTGACCTGAGCACTTATGACTGGAGCAAAATTAAGTTTAAGATATACTTCACTCCTGTTTATGTAAACTGCGAGCACGAGAATGTCACGCTGCACGAAGCAAAGGCAGAGACCTGCACACAGGACGGAAACATCAAATATTACAAGTGTGAAGACTGCAAGCTGTGTTTCACCGACGAAGCTCTGACCATAAAAATAGCAGAAAAAGACACGGTCATACCGTCGAAATGGCACGAATGGGGAGAAACTGTTTATGAATGGGAGCCTGACGGCAGCGCCTGCACGGCGACAAGAATATGCAAGAAGGATCCTACTCACATTGAAACCGAAACAGCAGCGGCATACAGACCGGGACATAAGGCTGCGACTTGTACGCAGGACGGTTCGGATACCTACCTGGCAATCTTTGATAACCCAGCGTTCAAAAGGCAGGAAAAAGTCATTGTCGTGAAAGCCTCGGGACACAAATGGGGGGATTGGGTAACAAAGATCAAACCGACGTGTACTGAAAACGGAGAAAAGTGGAGAAAATGCAGTGTTTGTGATGAATACGAAACTGATGACATAGAAAAACTCGGACACAGATTCGGTGAATGGAGTGTGTTATATTCAGCGACCTGTACATCAGACGGTATGAGAGGGCACATATGCACGGTATGCAGCACATATGAAACCGAAACGATCGAAAAACTTGGGCATAACTATAAAGACACTGTAGTTAAACCGACTTGTACGCAAAGAGGCTATACACGTCATGGTTGTACGAGATGCTCTGACGGTTATAATTACGCATATACCGATGCGCTGGGACATAAGTATGGAGAATGGCAAATACTGCGGCAGCCGACCTGTGCTGAGCCGGGGCTGGGAGAACACACCTGTTCAGTTTGCCATATTACCAGCAGAGAAACAATTGACAAGCTGTCGGAACATTCATTTGGCGATTGGCAAATAAAAGTGAAACCGACTTGTACGTATGACGGCTATAAAGAGCGCACCTGTTCAGTCTGCCGTTTTACTGAAAGAGAAACAATTGACAAACTGTCGGCACACACATTTGGCGATTGGCAAATAAAAGTGAAACCGACTTGTACGTATGAGGGCATTAAAACGCGCACCTGTTCATCATGTTTCTACGTTGAAACCGCAGCGATAGAAAAACTCGGTCATAATTATAAGACACAGATAATAAACCCGACCTGTACCGACAAAGGATACACGCTGCACAAGTGCTCTGAATGCGGCAGCAGCTACAAGGACACCTACAAAGATGCGACAGGTCACAGTTTCGGTAAGTGGACAACAACTACCGAACCGACCTGTACTGCAAAGGGTGTTGAAACAAGGACTTGCAGTGAATGCAAAAAAGCAGAGACAAGAGATGTAAATGCTCTCGGTCACGATTATGTGGCTTCAATAATTCCTCCAACTTGTACATCAAAGGGCTACACAAACCATAAGTGTACTCGATGCAAGGACGAATACAATGACACCGAAACTCAGATGACAGCTCACAGCTTCGGCGATTGGAGAGAAACAACTGCTCCTACCTGCACAGCAAAGGGTGTTGAAACAAGGACTTGCAGTGAATGCAAAAAAACAGAAACCAGAGATGTAAATGCTCTCGGTCATGATTACAAGGCAACTGTTGTTGCACCGACTTGCACACAAAGGGGCTACACAAACCATAAATGTTCACGCTGCAACGATGAGTACCAAGATAATGTAACAGAAGTAATCGCACACACATTCAGTGAATGGTCAGTAACTAAAAAGCCGACTTGTACTGAAAAAGGCATTGAGAGCAGAAAATGTGAAAAGTGCAATGAAACCGAAACCAGAAATATCGATGCTCTCGGTCACAAATGGTCTGAATGGAAAACCACAGCTTTTGATGTCGCAAAGGGCACATCAACGCAAACAAGGACTTGCTCTGTATGCAATAAGGCTGAAACAAAAACAACCAAAAACGCAATTCAGCGCCTTGCCGGTGCCGGCAGATACGAAACTGCTGTTGAGATCTCAAAGGCAGGTTTCCCTGACGGAAGTGATACTGTGGTTCTCGCTTATGGTCTGAACTACGCTGATGCACTTGCAGGCGTGTCTCTTGCAAAGGCAAAGAATGCACCTATCCTGCTCACAAACCTCAAAACCCTTCCCGCAGAAACACTCGCAGAGATAAAAAGGCTTAAAGCCAAGAACGTTATCATTCTTGGCGGAACAGGTGCAGTGGGCAAAGAAGTCGAGGCGGCTCTCAATAAAGAGGGGCTGAAAACCGAGCGAATAGCCGGTGCAACACGATTTGAAACTGCAACGAAGATAGCACAGAAGATGCAGGTACTCAACGATAATAAAGCTCCTGAGGACATATTCTTCGTTTACGCTTTCAACTCCGCAGACGCACTTTCAGTAAGCGCAGTGGCAGCAGTCAAGGGTGCCCCCGTTATCTATCTCAAAACCACAGGTGACCTTGATGATGCAACAGCAGCGTATCTCAAATCGATCAAGGGCAGTGTGAAAAATGCTTATGTCATCGGCGGTGAGGGAGTTATCTCAAAGGATATGATGAAAAAGACACGCAATGCCCTCGGCGTAACTCCGGTAAGAGTTTTCGGCGCAAACAGATTTGAAACTTGTGTTGCAGTCAACAATAGATTTTCAGATGTTCTTGACGGTGATATGCTCTGCGTTGCAACAGGCATGGATTTCCCTGATGCACTCGCAGGCGGCGTTTATGCAGCGATCAACAAAGCACCGCTGTTCCTCATCAACGGCAAGGCAATAACGCCACAGCTTTCGGACGAGCAAAAGGCATATCTCAAAACTAAAGCGGCAGGCAAGATAACTGCTTTCGGAGGAACAGGTGTCGTACCAGACAATCACATCGCAGATATAGCCAAAAACTCAATCTAATGTAACAAAGCTCCTTTGCAGATGCAGGGGAGCTTTTTCGTTGTCCTCCGACCTACCGTTGTGCACAAAAACACCTAAGGATGCTACGAATATTGTTTCATATTTTCATCGGGTGTTTTTGAGCTGTTCGTATTACTTAATGCACTATCAGGGCACTATTCTGACAGCTGACACGAAAGCAGCGGTATCACGCTTTCTGCGCAACAAAGAGCCGGTCATTTCCGACCGGCTCTTGTGAAACATATTACTGTTTAAACCCTTATCTGCGGATATTTCTTGTGTACTTTTTCTTTGAAGCTCTTTATGAGATAATTGTAGTCGGTGAATCCATTGAAATAATCCCTTGAAACTGAAAGTAATGCATCTGTGCAGTACATATCATAAGCAGAGCAAACATTTTTGAGGCTTATCTTTTCAGCGTTCTTCGCATATACCGCAAGGTCGTTCTGTCCGCCGAGGAACTCATTTTTGTAGGTATTCTTTACCGCATCTATCGCAGCCTTGTTATTTGGCATTTCGTTATCATTCTTTATGAAGTCAGCCGCTGCTCTTTGGTCGCAGGTCACAGTCTTTATGATGTCCGCAACAATATCCTTGTTGTCTGTACCCTCAGCTGCGCAGAGCCATGTTCCGCCCCAATACCACGCAGCAGGTCCCTGGGTTATCTTCCAGTTACCGTTTGAGGAATATGCGCTCATGGTAAAGTCTACTCCCCATTTCGGGAAGAAGTAGCCAAACACCTTTGCGCCGTCCTTCATACCATCATTCCAGTCAAGAGCCCATTGATACGTTTGGTTATTATAGCCATTGGCTGTAAACTCTTTGCCCTGCTCTATCCACTTGGTCATATTAGCATCAATATTGAGCTTGCCGTCAACTACCCACGATGTTGTTCTGGAATCCAAGAACGGATGTATTGTATCATCTGTAGACGAGAGCATTTTGTATCCCTTGGTTTTCATCTTTGCGGCAGTCTGCTTGAAGGTATCCCAGTCCTTAACATATTCCTGTACCTTTGCAGGATCGTCAGTACCAAGCACTTCTTTTGCGATCTTTGTATTAAATGCGAATGCACCAGCATACGACTGCCAGGAAAGTGCTTTAAGCTCACCGGTAGTGTTTGCTGTACCGATATCCTTGGTATAAGCAAACATATTCTTTGTGTCATTGTCGGTTATGCCAAGATCCTTTACGTTTATCGCAACCGATCTATCGCCCGTAAGACCAACATACTTCTGCGCATAGACGCCTTCCATAAGGAACATATCTACCTTCATATCGGCATTTTTCTGTACGGCAACATCTGCATCGAGTCTATTCTGATAAACGCTGCCATCGTTGGTAATATTCACCCACTCGACTTTTTTGCCATTGATCTTGGTGACCTGCGAACGTGTTTCAGTCTTTCCGTCTCCGACTTCCACCTGGTAATTACCCGTTTCGACCTTGTACTTACCATACTTGGGGTAAACCTCATCAAATCTTTGCTTGAACTCTGAATTCCAGCAAAGTATCCTGATGGTATCAGCAGAAGCTCCGGGGATAGAATCAGAACCGCTGAGCTCTTTCTTTATGTTTGCGGCAAGCCCAACGGGAACTGCACCTGTACCGCCGAAAACATATACGTTCCTGTCGCTCTTATTATCAAGATACTTTTTCTGATTATCCGTGAGCTTGTTATCAGCAAGGAACAAAGGCATCTTGTTGACAGCTGCAAAAACTCCGCCTGCAAGTGCATCAGGGAAATCAAGTCCCTTTGCAACGCATACGCCCTTTGCATTAAGACAATCTCCGAATGTCTTGGCGACCTCAATGCAGGTATCATATCTGTTCTTGCCAAAGGTCCTCTGTGCCGATTTAAGTCCGAGTGCGGCTGCAGCCTTATTCATCATTGCGTTGGTGATAACGCCTTCTCCGCCTATAACGTATGCTTTCTTGACACAGCCTGCTTTTTTCAGCTCTGCAAGATATTCAGCTGTATCAGCATTAAGCTCTCCGTCTTTTGTAAGATAAATAATAGGTGCGTTCTTTACCGCTGCAGCAGCGCCTGCCGAAAGTGCATCAGCACTGTTGAGGCCATAAACAAAGAATACCTCCTCAGGTGTCGGGTTTAGCTTACGAGCGATCTGCGTTGCCGTACTGAAACGGGATTTGCCTGCAATACGGTCTGAGGAGATCTTCTCCTTTGCAAGTGCGCTCTCGATCTCTTTGCCTACAACGCCTTCACCGCCGATAATGATAACATTCTTTGCACCCAGACGTTTGATCTCTTTAAGTGTATCTGCGTCAAGCTCCTTTGTATTTGTCAGCAGTATCGGAGCCTTATTCTGATATGCAAGCGGTACGCCTGCAAGTGCATCGGCATAATTCAGACCGTATGCAAGAATAACCGTGTCAGCCTTTTCGTATGTTGCCTTCGATATCTCAGCTGCTGTTGAAAATCTGTTGCTGCCTGCAAGTCTGACAGGCGAGCCGCTGATGAGTTCAGGCTTTTCAGTTGTATCATCGGATTGACCATAATCAGAGCTGCCGTTCTTATAGTTAAGAGCGAAGCCCTCGACCGCTTTATATTCTTTTGTCTTGCTGTCATAGGTGTATCCGAAAGCCATTGTTCCTAAACCGATACGCTTAGCAAGAGTTACTTCCTTTAACTTCGGGCAGTTGAGGAATGCATAATTCCCGACATAAAACAGGTTGTCCGGCAGATATATCTCCGTCAGACCTTTACAATCCATAAAAGACTCATCCTCAATATCTGTCACCGACTTGGGGAATTCAACTTCTGTCAGGTTTACACATCCCCTGAATGCACCGTTGCCTATTGTTGTAACTGTCCCGGGGATAGTAACCGATTTTTTGGAGCGATCACAGAAGAATACTTTTGTCTTATTCTTGTCAAACAGCATACCGTCAGCTGAAACGAAATACTTGTTGCCGCTCGCTGCGCTCACACTTTTAAGTGTAGGACAATCGCCCGGATTACCGTAAAAGCTCTCAACGCTGGCAGGTATGGTTATGCTCGTTACCTTGCTATCCTTAAAGACACTTGCATTGAAAGCTTTAACACCGCTTGGGATAGTTACACTGCCCGATGCAGTCTTGGCATCATAAAGATAAGAACCAATAACGACCAGCGGATTCTTTTTACGCTGCTCTGTCAGCCACTTTGTTCCTTCAAAAGCATCATTAGCTATCAAATTAGCAGCTGTTTCAGACATTCCTGAAAAGTCAATGGTTTCAAGGTTTGAACAATCTTTGAATGCGCCTTCCAGAACATATAAAAATGTGATATTTTCAAATTTCAGGCTCTTGATAGTTGTATTACCTTTGAAAGCGTTTCTATCGATCGCACTAACATAATAGCCCTCAATTTTAGCGGGAATGGTGATGTCCGCCTTTGAGCCTGTGTAGCCTGTTATCATTATGCCGCCCATACCGGATCGATACTGAAAACCATTCCACACGCCTTTTAAATCAGTTGGCGTTGGCTCTACGTCTCCGGCGCTTGCCTTGATAGTGGTGCTATCCGTGAGCGTTCCTGCTGGCAGATATGCCGCCGAGCCAAATGCCAGACAAATAGCAAGTGTTGATGCCAAAATCTTTTTCTTCATTGTTATTCCTCCTGTATAAATAAGATTATTGAATTCCCTACGATGAAATTAGTTATAATTGTAAGCAAAATATGCACATACTATTAACGCTCGTTTAACTTCATTGTACCACTTATTTACAGTGCTGTCAAGCGATTTATGTTCAAAGACTCACCGTATTAAGCAGTATAACATATTATTTTTCATCAGAAAGCTGTTTGACGTGTTTTTTTTCGCATTTTTATATACCTACACAAAACAATATTTTTTATCTGCTCGGTATCGGGCAATAATTGCAGAGCGCATCAGCGCAACTACCGCTTCCAAACCACTTGAAGTTTTTATTCTGAAGTGGTATAATATGTGTCGGGGATAATAAAAAAATAAAAAATAATAAAATAAGGGGAGTATGTAATGGTGAAAAAAACAAAAGGAAAGCTGTCAAGGCTGATAGCCTGCTGCATGGCGGCGATAATGACATTAGGTACAGGTACGGCAGGTCTTGTCGGTGAGGCGTACAGCCCGTATGCCGCCGGCATCGAATCGGTAAAGATAACCGAGTCTGCGTTTCCCGATCCGATCTTCAGGTCTTATGTTTCAAGCGCATTTGACAGCGACAAAAACGGGATACTCGATCCTGACGAGATACTCGTCGCAAGAAACATATACTGCGACAACATGGGCATCAAGTCTTTGCAGGGTATCGAGCACCTTGTAGAGCTGCGTGGAGTTTACGCTTCGTTCAACGAGCTTACGGTGCTTGACCTGAGCAAGAACCCCGAGATAACAGGTGTGTGGGTATCAAACAACAAATTCTCCAAGCTCGATTTCTCGCAAAATGCAAAAACGCTGGAATGGGTATACTGCTTTGACAACCCGACCTTGAAGGTGCTTGATCTCAGCGGCTGCAGCAAGCTATCGTATCTTGAATGCAGCGAATGTGACCTTGGAGAGCTTGATGTGAGCGGTTTTCCTGCGCTGGAGCATCTTATCTGTGCTTCCTGCGGACTTAAAGAGCTTGATCTGTCGGGCAATCCCAAACTGACTCACCTTGATGCGTTCAACAATCCCGATAACGGCTTTGACTATCCGTTGAACAACAAGCTGACCGAGCTTGATCTGTCAGGCAATCCGAAAATGAAGCGCCTGGATATCTGGGCAAACTACGATCTGAAATTCGTTGATACCAGCGTTTGTCCGGGACTTCAGTATTACAACTGCGCTATGATCGGTGCGGATCACGTTGATGTGAGCAAAAATCCCGAGCTGATAAAGCTCAACTGCGCTTACAATAAAAAGATAAGATCGCTGGATCTTTCTCACAATCCAAAGCTGTGCTATCTTGATTGTTCGGACAACCAGCTCACCGGGCTGGACCTTTCCAAAAACCCGAAAATGTATTTCCTGCAGGCGTTCATAAACAGCTTTACAACGCTGGATATAGGCTATAATCCGCTGCTTATAAAAACCCGCAATGAAGGCAAAAAAGAGCCTGTTTACAACATCGCACACGCATGGATACTTGACTACGGCGGAGATGATTCCACAGGCGGCGACCATATCTATGAGGTCTGCTATGATGACAAGGTAAAGCTGTATACAACACCCAAATACAAGATCACCGAAAAGGCTGAGGTCATTATCCCTTCGGGAGTTTCAAAGGATGAGCTTATCACCAGGGAAAAGGCTGTACAGCTCCTTTACGATATTGCAGGCAGACCAGGCGTCAAGGGAAGATCAAGATTCAAGGATGTCAAAAAAGGCGCATGGTATGAGGACGCTCTGATCTGGGGCGAGAAAAACGCAATTTGCATCGGCACCCCCGATGTATCCTCGGACGAATTCGGTATAGGTGAATTGGTCACAAGGCAGGATTTCGCCCTTATGCTGATGAGGTATGCCGAATCCAAGGGCTATAAAAGAGCGATCGACTTCGGCAGAAGCGACGATTTCCTTGATTATTACGATATAGACTATTATGCGTGGGAAGCTATCTGCTGGGCGGCTACATGGAATATCATGATCGGCAAGGGCGAGCCGGGCGCACCTAAGGAGGAGCGCAGGATAGAACCGCACACAGCAGCAACACGCACAGATATCCGGGAAATGCTGGACAGGATGTTTGAGGTAAATAACAAGCACCTCAGGCTTGCAGGCAGCGATAGATATTCGACCGCTGCGGTCATATCCGATGCGAGCTTCACAAGTGCGGATACCGTTGTGCTGGCGTGCAGTACGAACTATGCCGATGCGCTGGCAGGTGTTCCGCTTGCGTATAAGCTGAAAGCTCCGATACTTCTCACAAACCCCAACGGTCTGGACAAAGCAGCACTCAATGAGATCAAGCGCCTTGGTGCAGCGAAAATAAAGATACTCGGCGGTGAGGGTGCGATAAGCAGCAAGGTCGTTGACGAACTTGTCAGCAGCGGTATCAAAAGGACTAATATCGAGCGTATCGCAGGCAAGACACGTTTCGGCACAGCTGCGGCAATAGCTGAAAAGCTGGGCAGCCCGAAAGATGTATTCTTTGTTTACGGACAAAAATACGCAGATGCGCTTTCTGTAAGCACTGTCGCAGCCGTTAAAAATGCACCTGTCATTTACCTTTCAACAAGCGGCGACATTGACGGCGAAACAAAAGCATACCTTGCAAAGCTGAAAGACAAAAGCTGCGTCAAGAACGCTTACGTTATCGGCGGCGAGGGGGTAATATCAAACGATATGGCAGACAAAGCTGCAAAAGCGCTCGGTCTTTCCAAGGCAGCAAGGCTCGCAGGCAAGGACAGATATGCTACCTGCGTTGCTGTTAACAAGAAGTTTGCAGGCGTTCTCAAAGGCGAGATGATCTGCGTTGCAACGGGAGCGGACTTCCCCGATGCACTTGCAGGCGGAGTTTACGCAGCTATAAACAAAGCGCCGCTGTTCCTTATCAACGGTAAGGATAAAACGCTCAAGCTCAGCGCTGAGCAAAAGGCTTATCTCAAAACAAAGGGCACAAGCACGATAACCACATTCGGCGGCATCGGCGCAGTCCCCGAAAGCCACATTGCAAACATAGCAAAAAGCTCGTCCTGACCGCTGCCTGCAAAGCATACACAGTGTTATTGACTTTTCACTCAACTTATGATAAAATACAAATGTGTATAGTTGTTTTAAAGGAGTGCATATAGAATGAAAGATGAATATATTCAGGCAAAGATCGAGACCATAGAGTTTGAATCAGAAGATGTGATTACCAGCAGCCTTTGCAAAACCGAAACGCCTCGTGTCTGTATCGAAGGCAATTAAAACTCACAGCAACAACAACGAGCCGACCTCAGTGAGATCGGCTCGTTTTATTTATGCTTTATGCGTTTTGTATGCTTGAACGAAGTATCTTTTTAGATGCCGTTTTTTCAAACTCGCAGTCACGGTAAAATACCTTCACAATGCGCTTTGCAGGCTGGAAAGTGTCGTTCACCGCATCTATCTGCGCCTGTATCTCCGCCCTTATGTCATCACTTGCATATTCGGGATCGGGGTATATCTCCGCAGCGATAGTATGCTCATGCTCAAAAACGACCATTTCCTTTATCGGCTCAAATGTAACAAAGCGGTTCTCTATCTCCTCGGGCGAAACGTTCTCGCCGTTGTCAAGGATTATCAGGTTCTTTTTGCGTCCTGTGATATAAAGATAACCATCGTTTAGATAACCAAGGTCGCCCGTTCTGAGCCAGCCGTCATCAGTCAGCGCATTCGCCGTTTCTTCGGGATTTTTATAGTATCCCATCATTACCGATGGGCTCTTTACCCAGATCTCATTGTCAACTATCTTTACCTCGCAGCCGGGCACTACCCTGCCCACAGATTCAGGCTGCGGACTGAACTTTATACCGTTGCATATTCTCGGCGAGCACTCTGTCATGCCGTAGCCCTGCGCTATCTCAATGCCGAATTCCTTTAACCCCTTGATTATCTCGGGGCTTAAATATGCTCCGCCCGAATAAATAACGCTGAAATCCTCGCCAAAGACCTCTTTGCCTATCGCCTTCTTATCGGGATTTCTCTCAGCCATCTGCTGCATACGCTTGAGTATAGAAGCTGTTATCATCGGAACGAACGTCGCATCTGTCGGCTTGAATATCTTCAGGTTTTTGAGTATCCTCATCAGCGAATCGTTCACGCATATCGTCCTGCCGTACCACAAAGCGCAAAGAATATCGCAGGTAAAGCAGAAAACATGGTGTATCGGCAGCACGGTAAGACGCTTGTTGCCGTGGAAGCCAAGGTCAGGCTCGCAGGTAGCGTTGTCCATAAGATTTGAATTTCTCAGCATAACGCCCTTGCTCTGCCCCGTAGTTCCCGAGGTGAAAAGTATCGCAGCAAGGTCATCGGGCGAGGGCATACCGGCAGGCTTTGCGCTCTCGTACTCTGAAACTATATCTTCCAGATACAGCGTGTCCTCAAACGCCTTGTGCAGATGTACATATATCTTCACATCCGGGCACAGCTCCCTGAACCTTTCAAGGTCTGCCTCGTGGCGCTCATCAAAGAAAAGCACCTCGCTGTCCGAACGGTTTATCTCATCAGCTATCCTCTCAGCGCTGTTAGCCACATCAAGCGGCACCGAAACGCTGCACGCACACTGGATCCCAAACCACGCCGTCAGATAATCCCTGTCGGTCGAACCGATAAGCGCAGCGTGAACTCCTTTAGGAAACTTTTCCTGCAGCCATGCTCCGACGCTGTCGCAGCGCTGCCTGAAGGCACGAAAGCTCGTATCTCTGAACTCCTTGTTTATATACTCCCTTATGAAAGGCTCGTCCCCGAAGCGCTCATCAGCTGAGTATACAAGTCCCTTTATAGTCATTACCCTATCCATTTGCAAGTCCTTCCAGATACTCTGCCAGCTCTCCTACCGTCTTGCGCTTGAAAGCCTCAGCTTCCTGCACCTCAACATCAAGCTCGTCCTCAAGGTCGCCCAGCATACACATATAATCATAAGAATTGAATCCAAGGTCCTCGGCAAATCTTGAACCCTCATTGATCTCTGCCGCATCGACCTCAACGTAGTTGACTATCATTTCTTTCAGCTTTTCTATCATCTTAAACATCTCCCTTTTTATTTTTCATATCACGCTTGCAGAGCGTATCAAACCATGTCCATTATTTCCTTTATCGTCTTGTCGGGGTTCTCAATGCTGCGGAACAGCACTCTGCCTGTGTAGTAATAAAGGAACTCTATCTCCTGCGGAGTTGCACTTTCCAGCTGGTATCCGAAGTAGAAGTTAAGTCCGCCGTCACCGGGGCGGTGCATAGCCGTAACGTAGAAAGGCTGTGGCTGTCTGCCCGAGCTGTACCAGCGGCTCTTGAAGCCTATGCCCTTGAGGTACGGAACAAGGCTCTTTGCGCTTGCAGGCTGGTAGGTGAATGCAACACTGTGATAGTTGCTTCCCGGATCTCCGCCGTATTTCATACGCTCCTCGTAATAGTAACGCATCGTCGAATAATCAGCGTGCATAAATACCTTCTGCTGCTGCTCGTTTATTATCTTCATCGAGTCAAGCACAGTAGTTTCTATCGGCATAATAGTTCTCAGCGGCAGGCAGTGCATCCTTACACCGCCGCACTTTTTGTTCAGAACCGTTGAACGCCTGCTGATGAAATCCTTTATAGTGATATCAGTCTCGTTGTTGTTGAACTTGCAAAGCACCGTTCTGATAGCGTGCAGTATCACCACGCTCACGGGTATGTCATGCTCGTTTGCAAAATCTATCAGCTTGTTGGTCGAGTCAACGTCCAGCGAGTAAACTATCGTGCTGCCTGCGCTGTCCTTTGTCGGCAGTACGCACCAGCGAATATTCTCATCGCCCTTTTCCTGCCTCATCGTCTGCAGCCTGCCCGGACCGGTAAAGTCGGTATACATCGGCTCGGACTTTTCAAGCTCAGCGTGCCAGAAAGCCATATCTCTCTGCTGCTTTTTGCTTCCCTCATATTCCAGGTCCTTCTTCACCGATTCGATGTACGAGGTCATCGGTGACGGGTAAGGCATATTGTACATCAGGTAGCAGTATATCTGCATAACGTCCTTTGTGAATGCTATCACCGAAGCAGAGTCCATGCAAACGTGGTGAACGTTCAGGTAATAACCGTTGTATCCGCCCGGCATGGAAACTATAACTATCCTTGAAAGTGCGCCTCTGAACGTGTCAAACGGCTGCGAGGTCCACTTGCTCATGACCTCATGTGCCTTTTCCTCGTCCCACGCAGAAAAATCGTAGTACTCAAAATACTGGTTCTCATAAGGCATTATGTACTGCCATATCTCCTCAGTCTCGGGATCTCTCCACAAGCGCATACGCATTGATTCGCAGCGCTCTATCGCACGGTTAAGTGCCTCACGCAGTGCAGCGATATTCATATCTATCTGCAGATACTGACCTGTTCCTATGTTTACTACCTCGTCCGAGGGACTGAATTTGAGCGTGTACATGTGTATCACCTGAGCAGGTGTCAGTGGATAGCAGTCACGCTTTATGCCGCCGATTATCTTTTCCATAACGCACCTCTTTCGTCTTCCGTTCTTATTGTCGTTTCTTGCAAGGTTATTATTTTTAACATTTTACCTATTAGTTGTATTTTATCATACCTACTCCGATATGTCAATACCTAATCTTACAAGATAGACAATTTTTTATGGCATTTTTTCTGCAAATCTCCCAAGCCTTTTTCTTGCGTAAACCGTTGACGTTCACCGGCTTGTGTGATATAATCTTTGCAAGGAAAAACAAGCCTTATCAGGCTTCACAATAATATGTTTTTTCGCACAAAAGGAGGTAATAAAAATGAAGTACATCAACATCGTCAACGGACCGCAGAATGTATCCACCGTGATACAGGGCTGCATGAGAATGCCTGCCCTCACTAAAGAGCAAGCCGCAAAGGTCATCACCACAGCGCACGAATGCGGCGTTAACTTTTACGATCACGCCACCTGCTACGGCGACGGCGAGGCTGAAACAAGGTTTTCTCAGGCGTTCGCCTTAACGGGCATCAAACGTGAGGATATATATATCCAGAGCAAGTGCGGACTTTGCTTTGACAGGAACGAGTTCGACTGGACAAAGGAAAACATAATCAAAAGCGTTGAGGGCAGCCTTAAAAGGCTCGGCACCGACTACCTCGATACTCTCCTGCTGCACCGCCCCGATGTTCTTTTTGATCCGCAGGAAGTCGCACAAGCCTTTGATGAGCTTGAAAGAGCAGGCAAGGTGCGCTGGTTCGGCGTAAGCAACGTTGTCCCCATGCAGCTTGAGCTGCTCAAAAAGTATGTCACCCAGCCGCTTGTCATCAACCAGCTCCAGCTCTCGCTTGAGCAGTCCCAGCTTATCGACCAGGCGCTGTATATGAATAATAAAACCACCGATCTCTCGGTAAACCGTGACGGCAGCGCACTTGACTATTGCCGCCTTAACGATATCACCATTCAGGCATGGTCGCCTTTGCAGTACGGAATGTTCGGCGGCAGCTTCATTGATTCCCCCGATTTCCCCGAGCTGAACAAAGCACTTGAGGAGATAGCACAGCGTGAAAATGCCGCAAAAGCCGCAGTCGCTGTCGCATGGATACTCAGGCATCCTGCAAAAATGCAGGCTATCATCGGCTCAATGGATCCCGTGCATATCAAGGAGACCTGCCACGCCGCAGATATCGAGCTTTCACACCACGATTGGTACGCTCTCTATCTCGCAGCAGGCAAATTCCTCCCGTAAACGACAATTCATTATAATGCAAAAGGAGCTTTATCTATGGATAACTATACTCTTTCAAACGGCGTGCAGATACCCGTTATCGGCTTTGGCACATGGCAGATGCCGAACGATGAAACAGGCGTAAATGCAGTGCTTTCAGCGCTGGAAGCAGGCTACCGCCATATAGATACCGCTCAGGGCTACGGCAACGAGCAGGCAGTCGGCAAAGCGCTCAGGCTCAGCGGTATCCCCCGAAATGAAGTTTTCATCACCTCGAAACTGGATAATACCAACCATTCCTACGAGCTTACCATGTCCTCCTTTGCGCAGACTCTTGAAAACCTCGGTACCGACTACCTCGACCTTTTTCTGATCCATTGGCCTAATCCGCTGAATTTCCGCTCACATTGGCAAAGTGCCAACGCCGAGACCTGGAAAGCCTTTGAGGAGCTTTATAATGCAGGAAAGATCAGAGCTATCGGCATCAGCAATTTCAGACAGCACCATATAAACGAGCTGCTCAAAACAGCGCAGATACCGCCCCAGGTCAACCAGATAAGGCTCTGCCCCGGAGAAACTCAGCCCGAGCTTGTCAGCTTCTGTAAACAGCATGGTATCCTGCTTGAAGCGTACAGCCCCCTCGGCACAGGACAGATCTTCAGCGTGCCCGAAATAATCAGCCTTTCCGAAAAGTATAATACCACACCTGCCCGTCTGTGTATCCGCTGGAGCATACAAAACGGCTGGCTGCCGCTTCCCAAATCGGTGAACCCCGAAAGGATAAAGCAGAACCTCGACGTTTTCAGCTTCACCATCTCCCCCGAGGACTGCCAAACTATCGCAGACCTAACCGACTGCGCAGGGCACTCACTCGATCCCGATACTACCCCCTGGTGAGCATTTCACGAAACAAAAAATCTTGCTTTCATACCTTGAAAAATAAAAACCACTGTGTTATAATAGAATATGTACTATAACGATCGTTAAAGAAATGAGGTTTAATCATGGCTGAAAGATCATCCGACCGCCGTGCAGAAAAAACACGCAAAGCACTCTCAAATGCACTCGCCGAGCTTCTTATCCAGAAGGAGCTGCACAAGGTCACCGTTCAGGAAATAAGCGATAAAGCCGAGGTGAACCGTGTCACCTTCTATAACCATTATCTCGATGTCTACGACCTTTACGAGAAAATGGAGAAAGAAACTCTCGTTGCACTTGGTCTGCTCGTGCTCCAGCTTGAAGAAGTACCCGGCGAAGAGTTTTTCAAGCACCTCATACAGTATATAAACGAAAACCGCACCATCTTCATGATGATATTCAGCCCTAATGCCACAGGTCAGCTGCGCAGCAAGCTCAGCAATATCATCGAAGGCGTTTTCAGACAGATACAGAGCGAAAAGCAGGATTCCGACATAAACGATAAGGAGCTTGAATTCATGAGCTGTTATCGTGCACAGGGCTGCCTTGCGATACTATCCAAATGGGTGCTCGGCGGCTTTAAGGAAGCTGACGACTTCATTATCAAGACCGTGTCAAGACTTGACCAATATACCGAGCAAGCATTCCATAAGAAATAATAAATACAAGATCCTCGCAGCACCAAGCCGTGAGGATCTTTTCATTTGTATTTTCAGCACAAAAAAGCTCCGCAAGCCATAAAGACCTGCGGAGCTTTGCTATTGTATACTTTTAACGGCAGTATTGCGTGTTATGCTTACTTGCCCTCTGCAATTGCAGCCTGAGCCGCAGCCAGTCTTGCGATAGGCACACGGAAAGGTGAGCATGAAACATAATCCAGACCGATCTTGTGGCAGAACTCAACAGATGAAGGATCTCCGCCGTGCTCACCGCAGATACCGCAGTGGAGCTTCGGATTAACAGGCTTACCAAGCTCGATAGCCATCTTCATCAGCTTGCCTACGCCGTCCTGATCCAGCTTAGCGAACGGATCGCTCTCGAAGATCTTCTTGTCGTAGTAAGCGTTGAGGAACTTGCCTGCATCGTCTCTTGAGAAGCCGAATGTCATCTGAGTAAGGTCGTTTGTACCGAAGCAGA
>DFFV01000027.1 GCA_002371625.1 Ruminococcus sp. UBA3767 | reverse complement strand
AAACCGTCATTCCCACAGACAGAAACGCCGCCCCGATCAGACCGATCACAGCAGGACGCAGACCGTACATCACACCGTCAACAGCACGGCTCTTGCGAAACTTTTCGTAGAACTTTGCTACGATCAGAATTATCACAAAGGACGGCAGGACAACTCCGAGTGTAGCACAGACAGCCCCGAACACGCCGCCGGTGCGAATGCCGACGAAGGTCGCCATATTGATCGCAAGCGGCCCCGGTGTACTTTCGCTGACAGCAATGAAGTCCACCACCTCAGACTGCATGAGCCAGTCATGACGCTCGACTTCGCTTTGGATCAGAGGAAGCATCGCATAACCGCCGCCGAACGTGAACGCACCGATTTTCAGAAAGGTCAGAAATAGTTCAATCCATATCATCGCTCTGCCCCTTTCTGAACAGCAGCGACCATACAAGCCCGAACACCGCACAGCCGATGATGACAAAGACCGCATCTATTTTCAGAAAAGCAGTCAGCACCAATGCCACTGCCATAATAACATAGGAGACAGCGTGCTTTTTCGTTGCCTTGAACATGGTATATACAGCTTTGAGTATCAATGCGAGAACGCTCGCACGGATCCCCATAAAAGCATACTGCACGGCTCTCGACTCCTGAAAGGCTTTCAGGACAAAAGAAACAAGCGAGATAATAAGGAATGACGGCAAAACCACACCCAGAGTTGCACAGACAGCGCCGAGCGTTCCTGCTCTACGGCTGCCAACAAACGTAGCCGCATTGATCGCCACCGGTCCCGGTGTAGACTCTGCGATCGCAACGACTTCCAGTATATCGTCCTCATTCAGCCATTTTTTGTTTTCGCAGATCTCACGCTGTATCAGCGGTATCATCGCATAACCGCCTCCAAAGGTAAACGCTCCGATCTTCATGAAGGTCAGGAACAGATCAAGGTTTTTATTCATAGGATCACCCCATAGCATTATACCACAGTACTATGGGGTGTGTCAATTTGTAGGGCTTTATTGACTTTGAATCCAGTGGGTTCAAAGTTAATGCGTCAGATCAAGAAGAATACTGTGAATATCCCCCCGAGGAGATCAGCAGGTTCTATTTGGAGAGTGTTGATATTTGAAGTAATTGGATATGATAAAGGGCGATCTCTTCCACGCATGGAGGACATTGCCCTTTTATTATATTACTGATCCTGAATCTGCTGCATCATAGCCGCACCGTCCTTGAAGCCGGGCACAATGGCAGTATGCCGTTATGCTGCCATTTGCTGCTGCTCCCAGGAGGCTTGCAGGTCTAAGTCACGGGCGTTCACATAACGGCTGCACCCACAAAAAAGTGAGGCTGATGCAGTTTGCTCTGCACCAGCCTTGTTCATTGACAAAAATATAAATTGGCGGTTGTTTGAAACGACCGGGCTGCTGCTCAGGCATTTTCTCAACCGTTAAATTATATCGTGGCTCTATGGTGACATAGTTCATTGATGCCGACTGCTCGATTGTTCTTGACAGCAGACCGCTTTTGATGTATAATGTGCGATATAAAAAGTTTTTGGGAGTGAAAAGGGGGAGTCCATAATGCAGACAGTAACTGAAAAAACATTTTATAAGCAGCTGTCAGGAAGTATGGCAGGCGCAATTGTTGCAGCTGGTGTCGGCGGAGCCGTTCTTGGATTTTGCGCAGTATTCTGCGGTACTCAGCTTGGGTGGAAGAATATCCTGACTATAGTGTTCCTTGTTGCCCTCGCATTGTGTGTCCTGCTGCTTTTGTGGTTTGTTGTAAAAGCTATCCGTGTGAAACATCACCGTGCTTTTAAACGCTATGGAAATGCAGCACTGCTTGCCATGAAAATAAATGAGGGAATGCAAAATCCCTGCTATCTGGCAGATGATATGAATCCAAATACCCCATTTGCTACGCTTATGACTGATACTTTCATCGTATCCGGTGTCGAGCTTGTAAACTATATGGAGCTTAAAGACCTGTGCACTGTCCATGTTGGTGCTTTTAACACACCACATACCATCGTTGTCGGAAATCCTATTTTGACAGCAGGCTCTCTGGCGGCCAATTATGCTGCTGACAAATATGTAGCGTCTAAAGTCAATGAACAAACAAGGTTTGACATGGTCATCTTTACAGATTCCTCCGGAAAAGAGTATAGATATAATGTTCATAGAAAGGATCTGGATTATTTCTTCGGCGTGCTTGGACAGATAGCACCACATATTCGTTTCGTACAACGATAGTACACTCAAAGCAGAAAAATAACCCGGCAAAACTTAATAGCAGATAACATAGGCTGATGCAGTTTTATCTGCACCAGCCTTACTTTTTATACCTGTTCGTCATTATACTTTGTCACGCTCTGCTCAAACGCTACGTTGCCCACAAGTGCATTTTCAGTCTGAGTCGGCACTGATGCAGGAAATACAAGAAATACGATTTACTCAATGATCACCATATCAAAACTAAAAAAGGTCTATGTCCTCCGAATGGAAGGTATAGACCTTTTATCATATCTTTTATATCATCACAGCGGCAAGTCCTTTTTCTTGAACACCGCCGAGCCTATCGTTAAAGCTGCAACAGCGATCGCTGCAGGGAAAATCATTTTTGTGATCCAGTCATTGTGTGAAAACAGCACCGACTTATAATCGTAGAAGGAGCAGATGGTCAGATACTTGAACTTGTCCAGACCGCTTACCCCGAGGCTTCCGAACATGGCGAGCATATTGGCAAGGATATTCACACCTACAAATATTCCGCTCAGACCGATAGAGTATTTTGTTGAGTTAAAAATACCCGAGAACATAAAGCATACAGCAGCTATCGCAATGCAGACCACAAGTGCAGACAGGTTCACCTGAACTATCATACTAGCGGTCAGATCACCTTGTATCCCAAGATCGCTGTTTCCAAGTGCTGTTGCAAGCGTTATAGGCTTTGCTGCATTGACCGCAAGGTGCACAAGTGTTTCTATGCCGAACATAGCCACAAGAGAGCCTACAAGAAAAACACCCTGAGTAAATACGACCGTGGATCGTTTGACAGGCGTTGACAAAATATAAGCCATAGAGCCACGGTCGATCTGACCTGCAATGAGCTTGTTTGCCGTAACAAGAACATATATGGCAGGCAGGATAGTCGTCATCATGCCGTAGAAAATTACGAAAAGTAAAGGCTGTGTCATTTTAAGAGCTGAAAACTGTGCACACAGAACAGACATAACACCGGTGATGGAAGCCCACATCACCCAGTTTGATTTTACCGACTGCTTGAATAAAGGTAAGCTGAACATTATACATTTCCTCCCGTCTCGATATTGTTCTTATAATACATTTCAAGTGAATAAGGTACATATCGCATATACCGCATATCGTAATTTGAAAGCTCCCTTACAAAGCTGTTCATCTCGTTCATCGGTACAGCTGCCATAAGATGTTTGTACGTGTCATTGCTGCTTTGGATCTGAAATCCGGTGTGATCTTTGAACTCAAGATACTGGCCTTCGTCTGCAAATCCCACACGGTAGAGCCTGGGCATATCCTCATTATATAAATCACGGCCTACGGTATTGATGACCTTGCCATTATGAATAAAAGTCACCTTATCGCAGGTATCCTCAAGCTCCTTGAAAATGTGGCTGGACATAAAAACTGTCGCTCCACGTTTTTTTTGCTCAAGGATAAGATCTATCAGGGTATCACGCATAACAGGGTCAAGTCCTGTAGAGGGTTCGTCAAGCAGGAGGATATCCGGCTTTGCCATGAACGCAGCTACAAGTGCCATTTTCTGCTTCATGCCCTTGCTCATTCTTTTCAGCGGTGCTGAAGTATCTATCTTGAACAGGTCTATCAGTTCTTCGGTATAGCTCATATCGGCAATTCCAAGATACTGAGCCTGAATATTAAGAAAATTCGTTCCGCTTCCTACATCGGGAAAGTCTATCTGCCCGGGTACATACCCTACACGTTTCATTATCTGATCGGAATGCTTACGGCAGTTGATACCACCGATCTCACAGCTTCCGCTGTCGGGAGCAAGAAAGCCCATAAGGTGGCGCATTGTTGTAGTCTTGCCGCTGCCGTTGGTACCCACAAGCCCGTATACCTCGCCTTCGTTGATCGAGATATTGAAGTCAAAAATTCCACGTCCATTGCCGTAGTCCTTGGTCATGTGTTCGATTTTGATGATCTCAGGCATTTTGTATACCTCCCACACCGAATTTTTTATTATTCTTATAAAAGTGCATAAAGAATTCCTCAAGACTGACGGAATGCTCGTCAATACTTCTGATACTGCACTTTGAAAGAGCCGCCAAAAAGTGATTTGTCACTTTATCGGGAACAGAGATGACGCACTTTTTAGCTGATTTATTGCCCTTTTCGGGACTTAGCCCCGAATGAATGAATCTATCATAATCATCAGTAGTCTCAAACTCTATTGTGAACTCATTTTTTAGCCCATGCTTGACATCGGCGGCAGCTACGGTAGAGATCAGTCTGCCTTCCTTGATGATCGCAATGCGGTCACAGAGAGCTTCGACCTCACTGAAGATATGACTTGAAAGCAGTATCGTTTTGCCACGCTTCTTCTCGTTGCGGATAAAGTCGATAAAGACCTCCTGCATCACAGGATCAAGGCCGCTGGTCGGCTCGTCAAGAAGAAGTATATCGGGATCTGACATAAAAGCCGTAACAACTGCCAGTTTTCGTTTTTCGCCGATGCTCATGCGTTTTACATCGCCGTTCGGGTCAAGCTCGAATAGCTTTAGCAGCTCATCGGTCCTGTCATCACCTTTTGTGTTGCGCATATTCTTCATCATTGAAATGAACTCTCTGCCGGTCAGGCCATCCGGGAGAGCTACCTCGCCGGGCAGATAACCGACATTTCTGAGTATCTCGTGGTGCTTTGCTGTGCAGTCAAGTCCGCCGATATTTGCTGTACCGCTGAGTGGTTTTGAAAATCCCATAAGGTGGCGCATAGTGGTGGATTTTCCTGCGCCGTTGGGACCAAGGAAACCGAGCGTCTCACCCTTATGTACCTCGAAGGTCACATCAAATATTCCTCTGCCGTGACCGTAGTCCTTTGTCAGCTTGTTTACCTCTATCACATTCATCTTTTATCCCTCCGAACCGTCACACAGATGTTTTCCGGCGAAATAATCATTTTCATTCTGATAACCTCCTGTTTTGTTTGGTATGTCTGAATTTTATATCTCTTTTGTTGCAGTAACAATGCAGTTTTGTTTCAGTTATATTAAAAAGCTGCCGACCTTAGCCGACAGCTTTATATTAAATATTCATTGTCACGATAAACTTTGTACCCCTGCCCGGTTCACTTTGCACATCTATCTCACCGCCTGTGAGCTGAAGCACCCGCAAAGCAAGCGCAAGCCCCAAGCCGTTTCCCTCGGTGGAATGGGAGGTGTCTCCCTGATAGAATTTATCAAATATATGCTTTTTCGTCTGCTCGTCCATACCGCATCCGCTGTCCTGGACCTCGACAATTACCTTGCCGTTTCCGGAGTATTCCCGAAGTGTGACTGTGCCGCCCTTCTCTGTAAACTTGAAAGAATTGGACAGCAGATTGTTCCACACAAGCGGGAGCAATTCCGCATCAGCGGTGATGAGTCTGCGCTCGTCGGCAATGTCTGCTTCAAATTCAATACCCTTTTCCTCCCAAACTGATTCAAACAGAAGTGCTGACTGCACAAGCTGATCGCACAGATCAAACTCACTGACATTAGGAGTTATGCTCTGCTTTTCCAGCTTGTTGAGCTTCAGGATATTCGTGATGAGTGTGTTCAGGCGCTTGGCAGCATTTGTGATGGTGTCAACATATTCCTGACGGATTTTTTCGGACAGGTCGGGCTTTTTCAGCATTTCCGCAGAGTTCTGGATAACGGCGATGGGCGTTTTAATTTCGTGGGAAACATTTGAAAAAAAGTCCACACGGAGCGTTTCGATACTGCCAAGCTCCGCAGCCATTTTGTTGAAATCCTCTATCATATAATCGAGATAGTCAAATTTCTCACGGTCATTGATCGGCTCGACACGCACCGAAAAGTCACCCTTTGCGATCTTTGCCGCTGCATCTGCAAGCCGCAGCATCGGCAGCTCATAGGTCTTTCGTACCTGATGACGTGTATACAGTGTCAGACCGCCTGCCACCA
The DNA here is from genome assembly GCA_002371625.1 of Ruminococcus sp. UBA3767. Taxonomy (GTDB): domain Bacteria; phylum Bacillota; class Clostridia; order Oscillospirales; family Ruminococcaceae; genus Hominimerdicola. Next base: position 3,548 of record DFFV01000027.1, on the reverse strand, counting down.
GCGCCCAGAAAATCAGGATCACATGGATCAGTAGGATCTCATTGAAATGCGCCCGCTGCATACCGAGCAGCAGTGCGATATGTACACCGGACAGCAACAACAGTGCACCGAAATATCCGAAGAAAATTGACTTCGGAAAACGACTGCTTCTCGCTGCCTTTGCTATATCCTGATTTTTCATTTCAGCACCGCCTTGTAGCCGATGCCCCGGATGGTCTTGATCTCAAATCCTGAGCAGATTGACGTTTTGTCACGAAGCCTTGTGATATATACGTCTACCGACCGCAGACTTGCATCGGAATCCATACCCCAGAATTCATCCATGAGCTGTGCCCTTGAAAAGGTCTTGTTCGGGTAGGACAGCAGCTTGAACAGGATGTTGAATTCCCTTGTAGATAACGGCATTTCCTCTCCGTTCACTGTTCCTGTCATGGCATCGCCGTCCAATGTCAGGTCACCTACTGTCAGCTTTTTGGATTCCGCAATATTGGCACGTCTAAGCAACGCACGTACACGCATTTCCAGCTCTGCAAGCTCCACAGGCTTTACCATATAATCATCAATTCCCAGGCGGAAGCCCTTTTCCTTTGCGGACAGATCGTCCCTTGCCGAAAGAAACAGTATCGGGATATTCGCATTCAGTTTGCGGATCGTTTCAGCAAACTCAAAGCCGTCGATTTTCGGCATCATAATGTCTGAAATGATAAGGTCATAAAGATTGGAATACATCTCGTCGTAGGCTTCGCTGACCGACAAACAGCCCTTTGCTGTAAAGCCGCTGTCATTCAGATAACTGCACACAAGGCGGTTCAGGTCTTTGTCATCATCAACTACTAAAATATGTATCATTGTAATTCCTCCTGTTTGATGTTTCGGTGCGTCCTTGAATATGGCAAATATCAGTTTTGCGGCATCAGTTTTTTGAACTATGCAAGCACCGTGTTCGCAAGCTGATAGCCATTCTTTTGCAATAACGCCTTTACAATATCCACTATCACGCCGATGTTTGTACTATTATAACAAAATCCAGCCAATGTTTCAAGTCACATCAGAGTATTTTAATATTACTGCAACAAAACTCAAACTAAGCTCAAACAAACGGGCTGTATCATTCAGACATTGAAACCGAAACCTATCATACTTTACGGAGGTAATTACAATGGCAAAGGCAGCAGTCCATGCAGGCATACTCTGAAAATATGAAAAACCGATTGACTTTTTACTCTCGTGAGTTATGATGAAATCACGAAAACGGCGTATCTGCGTTTGATACTCAAGTCCAGGGCATTCGCAGAACCGCCATACTCGCATAAAAATTCAAGGCTGATGCAGTTTGATTTGCACCAGCCTTTTTCAATAAGGGCATTGCCATGCAAACCAAGCAGCTGATCTGATTTTCAAAATCCGTGCTTTTATCTATACAATTTCAAGCTCATTTGTAGCTTATACGACAAAGATCCCCTGATGTGTAGTTTATACTACAGATCAGGGAGTTTTTATTTATTGAAATAAGTTCAGAAGCGTGGTAGTATACTTTTGTAAGAGAATAAAAAGGTTTGCAAAAAACCGAGTGATAACCGCAGCAGCCAAAAAAGGAGAAAAGGACATGAAAAAAACGATCAAAACCAGGATCTTTACAGGATTTCTTTGTTTAGTCACCATTTTCACCACATCAGCAGCTACCGCTTCAAGCGCTTTTGCTGCCGAGCAGAGCGAAGTATCAGTTTCCAAATACAAAGAAGATACTATTTATTATTCCGATGAATATTTCAGACATTCGTCAACGCAATATGATCCGCATCTTGCAACGCTTTCCTGCATCATGAGCAATTACTCCATACCGCTTGATAATCCTTCAAGCACTGACGATGAGCATTGGTATCAAAGCCAGCCCGAAAGGCTCCAAGGATTTTTTAACAACATCGGCTTTGAAGATTTCAAGTGCAACAAGGATTATACGTCAAGAAGCGCATTTGATACCATCGGAGTCGCAGCAGCCTGCAAGAAAGTTGATGACTGCACAGTCATCGGTGTGGGTATCCGTTCAGGCGGATACTTCCGTGAATGGGCAAACAACGTCTGGCTTGGCGACGGAACAAAGTCCGACTATATGCATGAGGGTTGGTATAACGCCGCAAATAAGACAATTGTATTTCTCAAGGAGTATATCTCTTCCAAGGAGATCACCGGAAAGATCAAAGTCTGGATCGCAGGATTTTCCCGAGGCGGAGCAACAGCAAACCTCACAGCAGGTCTGCTGGATAACGCATTAGAGAATAATGCAAAGGTCCTTTCGGGCGAAACGACCCTTACCCGTGACGACTTGTATGCCTATACCTTTGAAGCTCCCCAGGGCGCAAATTACAATTCCAAGACAGTCAAGCTGCCCGGAGATCCGATCTACAACAACATCTGGAACGTCGTAAATCCTAACGATCTTGTACCCAAGGTCGCTATGAGAGAGTACGGCTTCACAAGATTCGGCACAGACAAATTCATCACAACAAAGTTTTACGATCCCAAGAATTTTAAGTCTAACAGGGAAGTTTTCAAAGCCATGTATGCAGCCAACAGTCAGCCTGTAAACGACTATAAAGCGGATAACTTTGAGATGTACGGAACTCCGTTAAAAAACGTCGCTGCGCTTGTTGCAGAACTGGTAACTGTATTCCCCGTTGGAGCAGCGGATATCATCAGCCAGATCCATGACGGTAAGATCCCTGCCTTAGAAAAGGACAATACAAAAGCAAATTATGATGCAAACATCTCAACATATCTTCTGCTTGAGGAGATTACAAAGAATATAGGCAGCCGTGACGATTACTGCAGCAAGTATCAGAGCGGAGTATCCAATTTCCTGCTTGTACTGATGAACGATGTAGGTGCAATGAGAGAAAGTGAATTGTACTGTATCTTGAGCAAGCTTCTGCTGTGTGCAACTGTCTTCTCGTTACCGGGTATGGATTACCTGCCGGAGAAAATCATCAAAGATGCAATGCCGGAAAGTATCGACATCGACAAGATCATTGATTCGATCAGCCCACTGCTGGGAGTCATCTTCAAAGCTTACTGGGAGCGCCCGAATGAACTGATCTCCATAGGACTTTATATCTCAGAGATATTCCAGAATCATGACAACCAGGTAAACATTGCTCATCTGGAAGCTCAGGACAGCTATTATGTGGACTCTTATAATCTCAGTCACCAGACTCAAATGCCGGTTGTTGAATTAAGAGACTGTGCAGATTTCGGACGTATCTCGCTCAAGGATTATAACGATATCGGACTGCTTGATGAAAGCGGCAGTGAAAATCTTGTCAGCGTCAGCGGAGCAAAGGCTCAGAAGAGCACTGTCAACAGCTGTGCCGACGGTATCGCCGTAGGCTACTATTCTTATGCGACAGAAGAAAAGATGGAGTTGTTCGTACCTGTAAATTGCAAATACATTCTGAATATGAAAGGCTATTCCATCAAGCCGTATCATACAGCATCATTCGATGCGAGCTATCAGTCTGTCAGCGCTAACAGCGACCACCGCATAAGAGACG
>DFFV01000014.1 GCA_002371625.1 Ruminococcus sp. UBA3767 | reverse complement strand
ACGGTTACAGATGCTTTGCTTATTCGGGCAAGGAATTCTCGGCTGCGCTCAACGTTGATGATATCATGCTCAACCTGCGTGACATCACCTGCTACGACTGCTTCCTGAGATGCTATATGTGGCTTATTACAAACGACAGAGAGTTTGAAGAGCCTGAGCTGTGGATACTTCTTTGCAAGCACATCGATGAGATGATAATGTCTACACCTGATCAGTGGTCAACACTGTTTGACCATCGTTTCCCCGAGAATATGCCGGGAGATAAGGTATCGACTCTGAGAACACTTTATGCTACATTCTGCGACATCATACTGCTTCCTATCAAGGAGATGGTAAGAGGCTCGATGAAGTGCTCCACTGCTACGGAGATACTCAAGATCGCTGGTGTTGATGTTGATGAGAAATTCGAGTTTGTTGAGATACCTCAGGCAAATCTGCCAAAGGCAGGCGAGCCTGCTCCGCTGCTGAAGATAGCTGTTAAGGACGGCGAGGAATACTTCGACGTTGCACAGGGACACATGGTCAGCTTCAAGACCGACACAGAGGCAGTTGAGTCCAACAGCTTCGACACAACGACTTCAACTATCTCGGCTGCTGCTATCATCGGTGACAAGGCACCTGCAGCTGCTGATGATTACATACCGCCCGAGCCTGAATATACCGAGCCTGTTCCTGCTGAGGCAGACGAGCTTGAAAAGGTAAAGCCTATCGAGCCAAAGCCGCTGCAGCCGGCTGCAGGATTAAGACCTGCGGCAGGAGTTACTGCACACAAGGTACAGGAAGAGGAAGCAGTTCAGACCCAGGCTCAGCCTGAGGCACAGCAGCCATCGAGACCTGCTGTTACACCTGCACCGGTACATAAGCCGGTTGCTCCTCCGCCGTCTCAGATCAAGCAGGCTATACCTGAGACAGACGATGACGGCGATATGGTCATCCCGACAAGGCGTTCAAGAGTAAAGATCCCGCCAAAGGGTGCGGAGCCTGCTGCAAGCCAGTCGCTGACACAGGCAGACAATACTCCTGTTTACAGACCATCTGCTCAGCCTAAGGCTAAGCTGCCTATCGATGGTACTGCCGGTACTGCCGTTGCAAAGGGTGCTTTCAAGAAGGGCAACAAGTCGCTTGCAGACCTTGTTGACGAGGTAGATGACGAGGAACTCAACCTTGATGACGAGGACGAAGAGGAAGAGAACATCTACACCAACGTTCTTATCAAGATGCTTCGTTCAAACAGATCTGAAACGATGAAGGGCGTTGATACCTCACACGTTTATGATAACGGCGACAGTCTTGGTATCGCCGGCGGTGAGCCTAAGCTGGCTATGGACGCTATCAATGAAAAGCGTATGGATAAGAGCCTGCTGTTCACCTCATACGAGCCCGATCCTGATGAGACCAACCCGAGAAAGCTGATGGAGGAGAAATACAAGGGCATCAACATCGATGATATGCTCAATCCTATTTCACCGAACAAATTTGCTCAGCAGTTCCAGCGTGACGCTGTACTGGAATACAAGAGCAACAAGCAAAAAGAAAAACAGACCAACAAGGCTATACTTAAATTTGTAGGTATCGTTTTCCTGCTTATAGTTGTATTCCTGCTGCTGTTTCTCTACGATGTAATCTGATGCATGAGATTCTGACCGGTCTTGCGCTTGCTTGACCGGTCTTTTTGTAACTAAAAACATTTCAAGGAGGTAGCTATGGAAAATTTTGATTTTTACAGCCCCACTCACTTTGTTTTCGGTGAGGACAGGGAGAACGAATGCGGTGAGCTTGTTAAAAAGCTGGGCGCAAAGAAGATACTTATCCATTACGGCTCAGGCTCGGCGGTGAAGTCGGGACTGCTGGGCAGGGTAAAGGATTCGCTGGACAAGGCAGGCGTTGCTTATGCCGAGCTTGGCGGAGTTAAGCCGAACCCGAGGGATACGCTTGTTTATCAGGGCATTGAGCTTTGCAAAAAAGAGGGCGTTGAGCTTATTCTTGCTGTCGGCGGCGGCTCGGTCATCGACAGCTCAAAGGCTATTGCGGCAGGCGTTTGCTATGACGGCGACTTCTGGGATTTCTACTGCGGAAAGGCTGAGATAAAGAAAGCACTGCCCGTGGCTTCGGTTCTGACTATCGCTGCTGCAGGAAGTGAAGGCTCGCCGTCATCGGTAATTACCAAGGAAGACGGAATGGTCAAGAGAGGAACAGGTTCGGATCTGATAAGACCGGTGTTCTCGATACTTGATCCTAAGCTGACCTGCACGCTCCCCGCTTATCAGACGGCTTGCGGTGCGACGGACATTATGGCTCACGTTTTTGAGAGATATTTCACCAACACCGACGAGGTAGAGATAACAGACAGGCTTTGCGAAGCTGTTCTGCTGACGATGATAAAGGAAACTCCCAGAGCTATAGCTCAGCCCGACAACTATCAGGCAAGGGCTAACATTATGTGGGCAGGAACTGTTGCGCACAACGACATCGTAGGTGTCGGCAGGAGCCAGGACTGGAACAGCCACGGCATCGAGCACGAGCTTTCGGGACTTTATGACTGCGCTCACGGTGCAGGACTTGCTGTTGTAATGCCTGCGTGGATGGAGTTTGTTCACAAGCACAATTGTATGCGCTTTGCACAGATGGCAACAAGAGTTTTCGGCTGCCAGATGAACTTTGAAGGCCCCGAAAAGACTGCTATGGAGGGCATCAGGTGCTTCAGGAGATTCCTGCACGAGATAGGTATGCCGATAAACTTTGAGGAGCTTGGTGCAAAGGAAGAGGACATTCCTGCGCTGGCGGACAACATGAAGATAAACGGAACAAGGGACGGCTTTGTCAAGCTCACCCGTGACGACGTTTGCGAGATACTTAAAATTGCGGCGCACGCAAAGCTGTAATTCAAAAAAAATGAGAGGTATAGTATTATGATAGATGTCAGAGGAAAATGGGCACTCGTTACGGGTGCGAGCAGAGGACTTGGCAGGCTGGCTGCGCTGGAGCTTGCTAAAAAGGGCTGCAACCTTATAATCCAGAGCAGGACACTTGATGCTTCGCAGAAGGTATGCGATGAGGCGGCGGCTTTTGGTGTTGAGGCAAAGGCAGTTTCATGCGAGCTTTCGGATATGGACGCTGTTAAGAAGATGCTTGGTGAGATAGACAGCTTTGGCGTGAACGTTGAGCTTGTTCTGAACAACGCAGGTTTACAGGTAGGCTACCGCACAGAGTATTTCAGCACGCCCGTTGAGGACTACACTGTCAGCTTTGCGATAAACACTATCGCTCCTGCACTGATATGCTATCACTTTATGCCAAAGATGATAGAGAACGGTTTCGGCAGGATAGTCAACACGACAAGCGGTATCGCCCTTGAACCTGAACAGGCAGGCTATTCGGCAAGCAAGGCGGCACTTGACAAGATAACTATCGACCTTGGACACACGGTGAACGGCACCGACGTTTGCATCAACCTCGTAGACCCGGGCTGGTGCAGAACAGACCTTGGCGGACCTAATGCGCCGAATTCCCCCGAAAGTGCGATACCGGGAGTTATTGTGGGTGCATTTGTTGATGACAAAAGATCGGGCAGACTTTTCAGGGCGCAGGAGTATACAGGAATGGCTCTTGAACAGGCTGTTGAACACGCACAGGGCATTGAAAGCCCATACTAACGGATATGAAAAGACCTCGGAGCAATTCGCTTCGAGGTCTTATTTTATCGGTAGATAAAATCTTTCTTTTCGTTAGGTATATCGGTAGGGTTACCAAGTGCAAAGTCTGCGACCGCATCGCAGATATAGTCGTATAGGTCATCATCAACGTATGCAAACCTTGCGGGGTCTGCATCGTCGTCTGATATCTCGCCGGCGGCATAGCTGCCTGCATATTCGCCGCACTGCTTAATAAACTCAAGCAGGCGAAAAAGATTATCAAGACGCAGCTTATCAAAAAGCCCCGACTTCTCAAAGGTCTGTTTGATATTATCACAGAAAAACGCAAAGTTGTCGTCCCAGTTCACGTTGCCGTTATCCATTGCCTCGGTGCGCAGCTTTTCTATCTCTCGCAGAAGCTCGCCCTGCAGTGTGTCCGCCTGACCTTTATCAGGCACTTTTGTATCCCAGATCTTTTTGCAGACATCGAAATGCTGAAATTTGTATCCACGCAAACCGAGCTCGTCGATAAGGCTGTACATCTGTTCCCAGTCGATGATGTCATTGTCAGCCACAGGCGCACCCCCCTTTTATCAAAGTTTCAGACTGTCAAACGACTCTTTGAGCACCTGTCTTGATTTATCGAACTTTGCTCTTTCCTCGTCTGTGAGCGAAAGCTCAAGGACTTCCTTGACGCCGTTTCTGCCGATGATGCTCGGAACGCCGATGAACACGTCGTTTCCGCCGTACTCGCCCGACAGCTTTGCAGACACGGTAAGCACGCTGTTTTCATCTCCGAGGATAGCTTTGACTATTCTTGTGATAGCCATTCCGATACCGTAGTAGGTCGCATTTTTAGCCTCGATTATCTTATATGCCGAGGTCCTTACCTGCTCCTCTATCTTAGCCATTTCGTCGATATTATAAGGGTTGTGCTTATCTGAAAGTATCTCGCTGACGGACTTGGTAGCAAGCATCACCTGAGAAAGCGGAACAAACTCGCTGTCGCCGTGTTCACCGATAACATAAGCGTGGATATTTTTAGGATCGACGCTGAAATAATCACCGAGCAGATAGCGAAGCCTTGCGGTATCAAGAGTTGTTCCCGTGCCGATGACTTTAGCTGCGCCGAAACGTGAAAGCTCAAAAGTCACTCTGGTCATGATGTCAACAGGGTTTGTTGCTACAAGGAAAATGCCGTCAAATCCCGATTTTACGACGGGGGTGATTATTGAACGGAACACCTCGGTATTTCTCTGCAGAAGGTCGAGCCTTGTTTCGCCCTCCTTCTGAGCGACACCTGCGGCGATCACCACGATGTCTGCGTCCTTGCAGTCCTTATACTCGCCTGCGTAGATTCGCATATTCGATTTTGCAAATGCAAGCCCGTGGTTGAGGTCCATTGCCTCGCCGTTGGCTCTGACTTTATTGATGTCGATAAGCACAAGCTCGTTGCATATACCGCCCTGATTAACAAGGGCATAAGCAAAGCTCATTCCTACCATTCCTGTGCCTATAAGCACTACCTTACGCTTATCAGTGGTCATAATTGATCTTCCTTTCGCATTTAATAATCAAGTATTATAAGAGTTCCGTACTGTCTGCTGTGCTTAACTGCTTTCCACATTATAGAGAACGCAAATTTTGCAAGCGACAGGGTATCATACTCCTTATGAACTTCTCCCATTTCTACTTTGCCGTTTTTATAATATCCGTCATCGGGATAGCCCTCAGTCTCGGTCCAGCCCAGGATAGTCTGCTCATCTGCCTGCCACTGTATATTATTTATCTGTTCAAGCTCATCTGCGAGCATACCCACAGTGCCGATCACTCTTTTGTGCCCCGTAGGCAGAACGCCATTCCACATAAATTCATCTGCAACGGGAAGCCACCATTCACACTCAAAAAGCGTGAGTGCAGCACTGTTTGAGGATCTATACGCTTGATACATTTCGCTCTTCCAGAAGTCATAATCCTTCGGGATAACAGGCGGCAGCGCCTGACCTGTGATATGCGAACAGGCGTAAGCAAGAAGCGCCTGATAAGCACACCAATCGGGTTTATCGGTATAATATGGGGTGATATCGTTATCCTCGTTCCACAGCACAGGCTTTGTAAGGCTCGGTTTGAATATTTCAAGCACCTGCTGTTTCCAGCCTGTAACTCCCTGCGTTATCTCCTCAACGGGAGCAGGCTCGCTGTCGCCTGCTGCTCTTACCATGCGCACATCAAAGCCGTTATCGATGCCCCACTGCTGAACGGATGTGAGCCAGTTGCGTGAATAATACCTGATGAGTGTTCCGCTGTAAATATCAAGTCCCATAAATACTCTCCCCTTTTACGCCTGCTTTATCACACGGATAAACTGCTCGGCGAGCTTTTTATATGTGAAGTTCTCAAGCACTGCATTTTTGCCGTTCATGCCCATTTTGTTCCTTTCCTGCTTGGGCATTGCTTTGATAAGGTGGATACATTTGTTGATGCTGTTGACGTCTGTCGGATCTGCCATCATACCGCACTCATACTTTTCAACAAGTGTATTCTTTGCATTTATTGCGCAGATAACAGGCTTTCCTGCCATCATGCAGTCATACATTTTGTTAAGGCAAAGCCCGAAGCGATATAGCGGAGAATCAAGTGCGCCCATATAAGAGCAGTCTGCTCTCTCAACGAGCGAGGGCACCATAGTTTTCTTGACAGGCGGCAGAAAATAAACATTGTTTATCTGCTCGTTCTTGACCCTTTCCATTAGCTTTTTCTTTTCAACGCCGTCCCCGACAAGTACGAATGCGACATTTTTATCTATCTCGTTCTTTGCGGCATCAATTAGTATATCAAGTGCATTTGAAAGCGCATGGCCGCCCATATACAGCACGACGAATTTACCCGTAAGGCTGTCAAAGAGCTGTTTATGCTCATCGGGAAGCGGCAGCTTGTCCTGCCACTCTTCCTCAAGGATACCGTTTTGTATATTGTGGAACTTTTTCGGTCTCAGCCCGTGCTTTACCATATACTCCTTGGAATCGGGAAGCAGTGCAACGACCTGGTCACAATGCTTATAGGCGCTGTTTTCGGCTGCCTGGAGCATTACGACGAACGGATGCTTTTTAGACATTCCGCCTATCTCATACAGTGTTGCGGGCCACATATCGTGTACCTCGTGGATATACTTTGCACCTGCGAACTTAGCGATCTTCTGTGCAGGGTAGGTATCCAGCGGATATGTCGAGGAAGCGATGACTACATCGGGTTTCCACGCCCTTGCAAGACCTTTTGCATTATCCCACAGCTTACGGGTATACCTGAACATTGTAAAGGCACGCTTTACTCCGTTTCCTTCATAGTCCCCCGTAATGAGCCAGGTATACTTTATACCGTCGATCTTTCTTGTAGTGAAGTCCTTTTTTATACTTGGGTTTTTGATCCTGAGGTGAGAATAATCGCCTGCGACTATCCTTACATTATGCCCCATTTTCACCCATTCACGAGCCATATAATAAGGTCTGAATTCCATTCCCATTTCGGGACTTCCGGCATAGTGATCCAAAAGCAGTATGTTCATTTTTACATCGACCTATCCTTTCGGGCTTAAATAATCCTTACTATATTATGATAACACACAAGTGCTTCAAAGTCAACAAGAAATGCACGAAAAAACGCCTGTATACGCAGGCGTTCAGAGGTATTTTTCAAGCTCGGCTCTCCATTTGACGATAAGGTCTTCAAGTGAGCAGGCGGCATTGGCAGGGCTGGTTGAGGGAAGTGTGATGATCTGCCTGCCTGTGCTGTTCTTCTGAAACTTATCATAAAATTTAGCTGCGGTCTTTCCGTTTGCGAAGAGCGCTTTGATGTCACTTACAGCGAGTATCCTTTTCAGGTCGGTGGGTGTGACGTTTTTAATGCTTGCATCGCTTGAACCGATTATATCGCACTCCTGCACAACGTCCCACACGGCGATATGCGAGCGCAGCAAAAGCGCTTGCTTTTCCTGTATTGTCTGAGGAACATCGCTTTGTGTCAGTGCGGCAAGCACCTTCCAGAAGCGGTTTTGCGGATGCCCGTAATAAAAGTTCTGCTCCCGTGACTTTACCGACGGCAGAGTGCCGAGTATAATTATTCTGCTGTGCTTATCAAACACAGGCTCAAACGTGTGGGTGATATGTGTGTATTCTGACATAAATGCTCCTTACTGTAATAAAAAAGCTCGTGTGCATTGTACTGCCCCGAGCCAAACAAAAGTAAAAGCCCTCACTCCGCAAAGGGCGAGGGCTTAGCGTGGTACACGCCGTGTACTGGAGATGAGGAGAATCGAACTCCTGTCCGAAAACCTATCCCTGCGAATTTCTACGAGTATAGTCTGTTATTGCGGGCAAGCCC
>DFFV01000110.1 GCA_002371625.1 Ruminococcus sp. UBA3767 | reverse complement strand
CTTTTTGCAAAGCTCGATAAGATTTTTAACTCCGCCCGTGTTGACACGCTCGATATCATCGGTGCCGGAGAAATGCTTGACAAGCGCTGCACAGTTTATGACCGTATCTATCTTGCAGCCGTCAAGCTGCGCAAACCAATCGGTCGAGGTAACACTTGCGTTGATAACAAATATCCTTTTGCCGAACAGCTCCTCATAATCATTTTCAAAGTAGTAATAAAGCATTCTTTTCAGCTTGCCCTCGGCAGAGTTATCACTGCCTCTGACAAGACACCACACTTTTGCTTGGCTGATCTCAAGGAAGCGCTTGAGTATGTGTATGCCAAGGAAGCCCGTTGCACCTGTCAGCAGCAGATCACCGATCTCATTCTTCTCAGCCGCACTGTCATCAAATACGTTTGCTTTGAGAATATCGTCAAATGCGCTGTAATCATAGTCCGAAAGTCCGTCGTCAAAGCTCTGTGCGCCTGCTGCTTTCTTTGCAAGGGCACGGGGAGTTTTCAGCGAAAAAATATCGGTATAGGAAATCTCAAGTCCTTTTTCGTTAGCCTTTACAAGCACGCTGGTCACCGTGAGGGAGGTTCCGCCGAGATCAAAGAAACTGCTTTGTGCACTTACCTTATCCATACCAAGCACCTGTGCGAAAATATCACACAGCAGCTTTTCTGTTTCGTTTTCAGGCTCACTTAATTCCGAAACAAATGAAAGATACGGCTCGGGAAGGCGGCGCACATCGGTCTTTCCGTTCGGTGTCTGCGGCATCGAGTCCATTCTTATCAGGCATGAAGGTATCATGTATGCGGCAAGTCTTTTTGAGATATGCTCACGCACGATCTCCGGCGTTATGCTGCTGTCGGCGCAGTAGTATGCACAAAGATGCTCTGCCGAGTTGATCTTCCCTATGATCGCCACAGCCTGCTTTACGCCTTCAAGCGACAGGATAGATTTTTCAACCTCGCCAAGCTCTATCCTCAGCCCTCTGAGCTTGACCTGATCGTCGTTCCTTCCAAGGATAGCTATGTCGCCGTTTTCCGTCCAGCGTGCACGGTCGCCCGTTTTGTATATCCTTTCGCCGCCAAATTCCGCAAAGCTCTTTGCAGTTAGCTCGGGGGCGTTAAGGTAGCCCTTTGCTACACCTGCACCGCCGACATACAATTCTCCCACCGCACCCTGAGGCAGCAGGTTCCCGTCGGGATCGACGATATACTCGTTTACATTCAGCAGCGGCTTTCCTACGCAGATCTCGCTCTGATCGGTAAGCTCCTTTGCATTGCAGGAAACGGTTATCTCGGTCGGTCCGTAGGTGTTGAATATCCTTGCCTTTGTTACTGTTTTAAGCTCACTGAGCAGCTTTGGCGAATACTTTTCTCCTCCGCACATTATGATGCGGCAGTTTGCAAGCACCTTTCTGAAGTTGTCAAGCAGCATATACTGTTCAAGCCTTGACGGTGTGGCATTGAAAACATCTGCGTGTGTTTTCTCAAACAGGGCGCACAAAAGCTGCGGGTCCTTGGTCTGTGCTTCATCAGCAAGCACGAGCGTGAGTCCGCTGCAAAGCGCTGCGGCAGTTTCCTTTAGGGACATATCAAACGATACCGTCGTAACAGAAACGTAAACGCTGCCCTCTTTTGCCATAGCGTTTATATGTATGTTTTCTTCAAAAGGCGTGAGATAATTTGCGATAGAGCCGTGGCTGACCGCAACGCCCTTGGGTCTTCCCGTTGAGCCTGAGGTATAGATAAGATAAGCTGTGTCATCGGGCGTAACGCTGCTGTCCGGGAGCTGTGTGTTTTCGCACTTGATAAGCTCCTCGATATTTATTTCGTTCTCATAGCCCTTGGGAGAATCTGTGATGATATATTTTGCACCGCTGTTTTCAAGGATATATGCAATGCGTTCCTGCGGATATTCGGGATCGCAGGGTATGTATGCGCCGCCTGCTTTGAGCACGGCATACATAGCTATAATCTGCCTGCTCGTTCTTGGCAGAAGTATTGCGACCCTGTCGCCACGGCTCACTCCGAGTGCAGCAAGTCCGCCTGCTGCTGCGTTCATCACTTTGTCAAGCTGAGCGTAGGTATAGCTTGCATCGCAGGCAATGAGCGCAGTCCTTTCGGGGTGCTTTTGTGCCTGTGCCTCAAACAGCTTATGGAACAGCCTGATAGGTATATCTTTTTTGCCCGTGCAGGCAAATGCTGCAAGGCGCTGTTTTTCCTCATCGGTTATCATGCTTATACCGCACAGCTTCTGTGTCGGCTCTGCGATGATATTCTCAGCTGTGCGGCCTATCGCACTTGATATCATGCCTGCGAGCTTTTCGCTGTACAATGCAGTATTGTACTGAACCGTTACAGCTATCTTTCCCTCGCCGCTTTCCTCGATGTGAACAGACAGGCTGAACTTAGGCGCAGGCGGAAGTATCACCTGCTCGCAGACTGCCTTACCCTCAAGTGTTATTTTTTCATCAACGCCCAGCTGGCAGGCATAGTTTATTTTTGAAGCAAAGCCGTACTTATCAGAGAGCTTTATGAACGGGTAAACGCTGTTTCTCTGTGCGGCGGTCATCGCTGCGGCTGTATCTGCAACGAAGCGCAGCGCAGTCCTCTGAGTATCTATCGCTGCGTGTACAGGCAAGGTCTTTACGAACATTCCTACCGAGTCAAAATACTTTACATCCTGTCTTGCTCCGGAGATCATCGACATATACACCTGCCTGTCGCCTGTGAATCGGCTGACGGCATACTGCGAGGCAGCAAGGAAAAGCGCCGCAGGTGTTACCCCGTTTTCACGGCAGAAGCTCTCAGCGGCCGCTCTGTCAACAAGGTATGTCGCTTCGCCAAGGCTTCCAAGCTCTGCGTCGGAATTGAGGTCGGGCGTAATGTCGCTTGCATTTTCATAATCTTCAAACAGCGCTTTATAATACTGCTTTGCCGCACCTGCATTTTCACTTTTTTCAAGGGCTGTTTGCTCGGCGATATACTCATAGTAGGAGCGGTCTGTTTCAGGCTCGGTGCCGTTTTCGTAGATCTCAGCGAGCTTGCGCATAAATATGGACAGCGAAAGTCCGTCCATTATGATATGGTGAACATCAAACAGCAGTACAACGCCGGTTTTTGTCTTTAATATCTGCGCTCTGAAAAGCGGACCTTTATTAAGGCTGAACGGCTTTACAAAACCGGTCATGTACTGTGCAAGCTCATCGTCTTCAACAGCGGTGACCTGCACATCAGAAACAAAATCAGCTATCGGTGACTGGATATACTTTGTCCCGTCAAGCGTAATTTTTGACCACAGCACAGGGGTTGCATCTATCAGCTTGTCAAGCGAGCTTTTCAGCTTAGCTGTGTCGGTGTTCGGCGCAAATGTATAGCTTATCGGGATATTGAATATCAGCGAATCGGGGTGCTTCATACTGTCGATGTATACACCCATCTGCTGTGCGCAAAGCGGTGCAGTTTCAAGAGAGCCTTTCTGTATTTCATTGCTGCGGTCTTTGTCCGAAGTGAGAAGCCTGTCGATTATAAGCTCCTCCACCGTCATCAGCGTGCAGCTCTCGTCCATAAGCTCGGTAACGCCGACCTTCAAGCCGTATTTATCATACAGCTTTGCTGCAAGCATTATCGTTGTCAGCGAGGTAAGGCCAAGCGAGATAAGGCTTTCGCTGATGCTTGAACACTCAAAGCCTGTTATCTCACCGACCATGCCGCACAGTGCCTTTTCAAGCGAATTGAGCTGCCGTGACTGCTCGCTCTCGCTGCTTTGGATAGCCGGCTTTGGCAGCTTTCTCTTATCCACCTTGCCGTTCGGGGTTATAGGTATACTGTCTATCTGCATCGTTACAGACGGCACCATATAGCTTGGAAGCTCCTCGGAAATAAATCTTCCCAGTGCCGAAGCATCTACTTTGCCCGGCGAAACGACATAAGCGACTACAGCCTTGCCGCCGCTTGGAAGCTCCGCAGCGATAACGCTTGCATCGGTTATACCGTCATATTCTCTTATGCGTCTTTCTATTTCCGTCAGCTCGATACGGAAGCCCCTTATCTTGACCTGCTCGTCACGTCTTCCGACAAACTGGATATTTCCGTTTGAAAGATAGCGGCAGACATCTCCCGTGAGATACATCTTTTCGTATCCCTCGATAGTGAAGATATTGTTGTCGATAAATTTTTCTTTGGTCAGCTCATCACGGCCGAGGTAGCCCCTTGTCACAGGATAGCCCGAAATAACAAGCTCACCGACAGCACCCGGAGGCAGCAGCCTGCCCGAATTGTCAAGGATATAAATATCGCAGTTGCCAAAGCTCTTTCCGATAGGAACGCTCTCATACTGCCTGTCTACCTTGTAATCGCTGACATATATCGTACACTCGGTAGGGCCGTAGGTGTTGACAAAATCAAACTGCGGCGGACGGCAAGGCACGAGCTTTTCTCCGCCAACGGTGAATGTCCTCATATAAGGGCTTTGCGGATATGCAGTGATATACTGCCTGCCGAGCTGGGTAGTGCAGTCCATCATCGTTATCTTATTGCCGATCACAAATTCGTTCAGCCCGACAAGGTCAAGCCTTGTTTCCTCGGGAACTATATACACAGCTGCACCGCTTGTAAGCGCAGGATAAAGATCCTGCATCGAAGCGTCAAATCCGAACGCACCATAAGCGGCAAATCTGTCCTTGTCGGTCACGCCGAAGCGCTCGCAGAAGGATATGCAGAAATTCACAAGATTTGCGTGCTCAAGCATACAGCCCTTTGGCTTTCCCGTTGAACCCGATGTATAGATAAGCGCAAACAGTGTATGCGCATCAGGCTCGTCAAGCAGCGTGACGCTATCCTCGGGCAAGCTGTAAATATTATTTGCCGATATGACCGTGCCCTTGTAATCAGGTATCAGGCCTGCAAGCTCATCGTCTGCGATGACCACCTGTGCCTTTGAATCCTCAAGCATAAATTCAAGCCTGTCCTGAGGATAATTGCTGTCAAGCGGCTGGCACGCACCGCCTGCCTTCAAAACGGCAAGGGTGCATATCGGGAACAGCTCGCAGCGCTTTACCATTATACCCACAGGCTGCTCTTTTCCCACGCCGTTTCTTGCAAGCAGCTTTGCGAGGTTCTCACTGTAACGGTCAAGCTGCGAGTAGGTAAGGCTCTTGTCCTTAAAGCAGACAGCGATGTTATCGGGGTGCGCACCTGCCTGTTTTCTGAAAAGGTCAACAAGGGTAAGGCTGCGGTCAAAGCTGACCTTGTTGTCATTCGCCCTGCGGTAAAAATCTTTTTCACGCTCGGTGCAAAGCGCTATCTCACACAGCCTGCCGCATTCGGTCATACCCTTTATGATGTTTATATACATACGGGCAAAGTTGTCTATCGTCTGTTCAAGGTAAAGATCCTTTCTGTACTCAAATGAAAGCGTATAGCTTCCGCCGAGCTTGAAAACATCAAGTGACAGCTTAGCCATTGCATCACCTGTTTTGTGCATACGCCGTGTTATAGTTTTTCCGCCGAAGTCAACTCCTGCGAACATCTCCCCCTGATACACGAAAAGTATATCCGAGTTCACATCATATTCGCCCGCAAGCTGAACTATCGAAACAAGGTCGTGGTCAAGGCTTTCAAAAAGCGTGTTCTGCACCCTTGAAAGATAACTGCTCACGTCTTCATCATCATCTGTTTTTATGCAAAGCGGCAGGGTGTGAACGAGCATGCCAAAGGTGTTTTTCAGCTCAGGCAGATGTCTGCCGTTTTCAACTGCGCACAGCAAAGCAAGCTCCTGCCCCGACTGCTTGGAAAGAGCATAAGAGAACGCACCGAGGAACAGTGTGTTTTCGGTGATACCGAGCTTTTTGCAGAATTCGCCTATCTGCGATGCATCGGCATACTCAGCGATATCGTACCTGATGATACCGCCGTTTTTCTCGGGCGCAGCTTCTATCTCATCGGGAATTATGTTGGAATCGACCTCAATACCCGAAAGCATATCATCAAAGAACTTTTTGCACTCATCAAACCTGCTGCTTTGCTTCAGCTTCTGCTCGTAAGTGCTTACCATAAAGCTGTTTACAAGCTCCTTTTCAGGTGCTTTGCCATTGTATATGCGTGCAAGGTTTTTCACAAACAGCGACTCGGATGTTCCGTCGGTGATAAGGTGATGAATGTCACTGAAATACACCACACCGTCAGGTGTTTCATACACGGCAAATCTGAAAAGCGGACCGTTTTCAAGGTCAAACGGCTTTACAAATTCACGGCACAGCTCATCAATGTCCGTCTGCTGAGTTTGTATAACAGGAACAACTATCTGCATATCGCTCACAGGCACGATACACGGAACGGTACCTATGATCCTTGCACAGACCTTCATGAAAGGATAAAGCTCTGCGGTTTGTTTTACGGCATCTGCGAGCTTGTGCGCATCTATGCCCATGTCCTTTTCAAAGAACATACTTGCAGGGTTGTTGTATTCAAGGCTGGCAGTATCATGTATGTTCGCAAGATAGATACCCAGCTGTGGATCTGTCATCGGGTAAGCGTCCTTGTGTTCAAAAACGAACTCGATCTTTTCCTCTTTGGAAAGGCACTTTGCTATCTCGCACGGCGTTCTTTTTTCAAATATCTGCTTAGCCGAAACGCTGTAACCCGACAGCTGCTCCTGAAGCATAACGCTCTTTATCGAGTCACCGCCAAGTGCAAAAAAGTCATCGTCCACGCCGACTCTTTCAAGCCCCAGCAGATCCTCAAAAGCCTTGCAGACCAGCTTTTCCTCCTCGGTCTGCGCAGCTCTGTATTCTATCGCAAAGTCCTCGGCTTTCGGTGCCTGCAGCGCCTTTCTGTCCAGCTTGCCGTTGGGCGTAAGCGGAAACTCATCGACCTTAACGATAAATCTTGGTATCATATACGAGGGCAGCGACTTTGCAAGCTCCGCTCTTATCTGCTTGTCGGACAGCTTTTGCTGTGCCGTGTAATAACCGCAGATATATGTCTGCCCGTTGTCGTCTGTAAAGCTCTTGACTACGGCGTTGGTCACCCCCTCTATCCTTGAAAGGATAACCTCGACCTCACCCATTTCAACACGCTGACCGTTGACCTTTACCATCCAGTCCTTGCGGTTTACATAGACGATATTTCCGTTTTCGTCCTTTTTGGCTATGTCGCCCGTGTGCAGAAGCCTTTTATCAGTGTCGTCCGTGCTGAACGGGTTATCGGTGAAAACTTTTGCTGTAAGCTCTGGCAGGTTTATATATCCCCTTGCCATAGTTCCGCTTATGCAAAGCTCACCCTCCTCACCGTCAGCGACCTGCTCTCCGTTTTTGTCCAGCAGGTATGCCTTATAGCCGTCCAGCGGTTTTCCTATCGGAGTGTTATCATAAGCTCTGTCCAGCTCGAACGAAAGTGCTATGCTCAGCAGCTCGCTCAGACCGTAGGCGTTCTTTATGGCAGTGTACGGGCTGTATGCACCGCTTATGCGCTCTCCGCCGCTGTTTATCAGCCGCAGAGTGCTCTTTCTTACGGGAAGCCTTTTGAGCAGCTGCGGACTTATAACGGAGGAGGTTATGCCGTGAGAGTCTATATATTCATCAATAAATGAGATGTCTTTTCTTTGCTCATCGGTCAGAATGTGTATCTGCGCACCTGCCCACAGACTTGTGAGTATATCGCAGGATGATATTGCAAAGCTGAACGGAGTAACGCTCATTTGTACGTCATCAGCGCCGCAGCCGACCTTAAGCTGCCTTACGATAGTGCTTGTGAACGAAAAGTGGTCGTGGATTATTCCCTTTGGGTTGCCTGTTGAACCCGAGGTATAGATCGCAACGGCAGCGTCCTGCATTGATATTTCGGGCAGAGCTGTCGGAAGCTGCTCGTCATTGATGCCTTCAAGAAAGTCATTGTCAATGATAAGGTCAGCACCGCTGTCCTTTTTGATATAATCGACTCTGTCCTTTGGATACCCCACCGACAAAGGCGAATACGCCGCACCCGATTTGAGCACGCCGATAATTGCGGCGATATACATATTGCTGCGTTCAAGCACGATAGGATATATCTTTTCTTTTTCGGCGCCGTTTCGCATCAGCCTTGCAGCTATTTTTGAGCTTAACTCGTCAAGCCGGCGATAAGTAAGACGGTCGTCACCGCAAACAAGTGCGGTCTTCTCGGGCGTGTTACCAACTACAAATGCAAATCTCTGAACAAAGTTTTCCACAATCAAGCTCCTTTTCAATTATAATATATAATGTAATTATACCATAAATTGCTGTTGTTTTCAACACTTTTCGGTAACAAAAAAGTTCACATTGTAAGAGCATATACACCCTGCAAACGTCAAAAGAGGCTCTCACATTTGCTGTGATGAGCCTCTTTGTTAATTTGTGTTGTCAATTAAAGCGGGACGCTAACATGTTTCACTTTCCATTTTCCATTTTCTTTTTCAAAATAGAGTCTCAACGGAAAAGATGAGTTTTCGCCGCCAAATACCTTTTTGCCGTCTGCATCAAAGCCTGCAAACCTATCTCGACAGAAAAAAATAGCTTTATTGTTTTTGCTTAAAACATCAGTCTCGGTTATGGAATAATCACATTTATTTGCTAACTCCATAGGAAAGAGATTACTATATGTTATCTTATTATAATTGACATCACTGATAATATCCATATAATCATTATTATGCTTTCCGCTTGTATTAGCAGACGAACATATCTTTTTCCCTAATTCTAACAGATA
>DFFV01000049.1 GCA_002371625.1 Ruminococcus sp. UBA3767 | reverse complement strand
CTATTGTTCAATTTTCAAGATGCTGGGCACTCTCCTCTTTGAGAGTGCCTATATATTATATCACGCCATGTCCCGTTTGTCAACAACTTTTTTCGATTTTTTTCTTTTTGTAATTTTGCACAATCCTCTTTCAATTCAGCACCTTGAGATTGTTCATTTGCACCACTTTTCTACTCGACAAGCAGCGACATATTCCCCGACGGCATCATCATTTCCGCCACTGAACGCTTTAAAACGAATATTTTTGCACAAACTGCAAAAGCTAAACGCACAAACAACAAGGAGGCAAACATGGACAGATCATATAAAAAACTACATCTTACGGCGGCGATCGCCACTGCGGTGATAACTGCGCTGGTATGCCTGTTCTTCGGGCTTACGGAAATATCTCAGCGGCAAAGCATTGCGACGATCTCGCAGGTAGGCTCACGAGGGAACGAGGTAAAGGCGATTCAGGAAAAGCTCAAGGAGCGAGGACTTTTCAAATCAGATGTAACGGGGTATTACGGCGAGATAACACGGCGTGCGGTTGTTGCATTTCAAAAGCAGCAGGGTATTTCGCAGACAGGCATAGCCGGACCGCTGACGCTGAAAGCGCTTGGAATAAGCATTGGCTCTGTACCCGCCGCAACGCAGGCAAACGTTTCGCTGCTGGCAAGGATAATTTCCGCTGAGGCGAGGGGCGAACCCTACGTTGGTCAGGTCGCAGTAGGCGCAGTTATCCTCAACAGGATAGAGCACCCGTCGTTCCCCGACACTCTTTCCGGAGTAATATATCAGAGCGGAGCATTCACCGCAGTTACCGACGGGCAGTTCAACCAGCCTGTTGCAGATTCCGCCTACCGTGCCGCAAAGGACGCACTCAACGGCTGGGATCCGACAGGCGGCTGCATATACTATTATAATCCCGCAAAAACTTCCAACAAGTTTATCCGCTCACGCCCGACGGTAACGGTCATAGGCAGCCACCGCTTTTGTATGTAAATGCAAACAGCAAGAGGGACTCATAAAACGAGCCCCTCTTTTTGTTGTGTTATTTATCAGCACATAAGTCCGCAGACGAGATTTGCAAACTCTACCGGATCTTCGATGCTGAGGCCTTCGATAAGCAGCGCCTGATCGTAAAGCAGCTTGGTATACTCGCTCAGCTTGTCCTTATCATTTGCAAACAGCTCCTTGAGCTTTTCAAAGATAGGGTGCTCGGGGTTTATCTCCAGAGCTTTTTCTGCCTTGATATTCTCGTTGCTGTTCTGCGGCATTGCCTTGAGCACCTTTTCCATTTCGATAGTTATCGGGCCGCCGTCCGAGGACAGGCAGACAGGGTGACTTTTAAGCCTTTTTGAGAGCCTTACGGTCTTTACCTTGCCCTCGATAGCCTTCTGCATGAACTCAAACATATCCTTGTTCTCCTCGTCCAGCTTTTTAGCCTGCTCCTTTTCTTCCTCGGTATCAAGGTCAAGGTCGGCATCGGAGATAGACTTGAACTGCTTATCCTTGTAGTTGATAAGAACTTTGAGCGCAAACTCGTCAATGTCCTGTGTGCAGTAAAGCACCTCATATCCTTTTTCCTTTACCTTTTCAAGCTGCGGGAGCATCTCGATACGCTCCTTGCTTTCGCCGCAGGCATAGAAGATATACTTCTGATCCTCTTTCATTCTCTCAACGTACTCGTCAAGAGTAACATTCTTGCCCTCAAAGGAGGACGGGAACATCAGCAGGTCACGCAGCATCTCGTTGGCTGCGCCGTAGGTCTGGTAGATGCCGAACTTGAACTGAAGTCCGAAAACGCTGTAAAACTTCTCATACTTTTCCCTATCGTTCTTCATCAGCTTTTTAAGCTCGTTCTTTATTGCTTTTTCAAGATTCTTCTCGATTATCTTCAGCTGTCTGTCGTGCTGGAGAAGCTCACGGGAGATGTTGAGCGAAAGGTCCTCGCTGTCAACAACGCCCTTAACAAAGCTGAAATAGTCAGGCAGAAGGTCTGCGCACTTTTCCATTATCATTACTCCGCTGGAGTACAGCTGCAAGCCCTTTTCATAGTCCTTTGAATAATAATCGAAAGGTGCCCTTGAAGGGATATACAAAAGTGCATCATAAGTCGCAAGTCCCTCGTTCTTGGAATGGATATGTGTTATAGGCGGCTCGTAATCAAGGAACTTTTCAACGTAGAAATTGTTATAGTCTTCTTCTGTTAGCTCGCTCTTGTTCTTCTTCCAGATAGGAGTCATAGAGTTGAGCGTTTCGATAGCCTTGTGAACCTCAGGCTCCTCGCCGTCCTCGTGATAATGGGTATGCTCGATCTCCATTCTGATAGGGAACCTGATGTAGTCGGAATACTTCTTTACAAGCGACTGTATCTGATGCTCGTCAAGGAATCTTGAATACTTCTCGTCATCGGTATCGTCCTTGAGCACCAGTGTGATAGTCGTTCCAACGCTATCCTTTTCACACGGCTCAACGGTATATCCGTCAACTCCGTTTGACTTCCACTCATAAGCCTGATCGCTGCCGTAAGCCTTTGTTACAACAGTGACCTCCTTGGCTACCATGAATGTTGAATAAAAGCCTACGCCGAACTGACCGATTATGTCAACGTCGTCGCCAAGGTCATTATCCTTTTTGAATGCGAATGAGCCTGAATTTGCTATCGTACCGAGGTTGTTTTCAAGATCCTCCTCGGTCATGCCGATACCGTTATCAGAGATAGTAAGCGTGCGCTTTTCCTTATCCACAGCAAGATCTATCGCAAAATCGGATTTGTTCATTCCCACCGAGGTATCTGTCAGCGATTTGAAGTACAGCTTGTCGATAGCATCGCTGGCGTTGGATATGACCTCACGCAGAAATATCTCCTTATGAGTGTAGATAGAATTTATCATCATATCAAGGAGTCTTTTTGATTCAGCTTTGAACTGCTTTGTTTCCATTATATCATTACACCTTTCCGTTACTTATTAGCACTCTCACTCTTTAAGTGCTAATACTATTATATAGCAGCCAACGCAAAAATCAAGGCTTACAACAAAATATGCACATTTTATTTACATTTTATTAAAATCATTCACGTCTGTCATGTTTCCACTTGCAATTGTGCGGTAAGATGTGCTATAATACAATGGACAAAAACTTATTCAGGGGTGTTACTTTTGCAGACTGAGTATTCGGTAAACGGCGCAGCTGCCTCGCCAAAGAACTCAATGGGCAGAGATATAGGCGTACTTGCGCTGCTTTTGATAATATATAATCTCATCTCACGTTACATGATCTACCCGTTTTACTATGTGAGCTACCGCTTTTTTGCAGGCGAATTCACAGGGAGCTGGAACAAAGTAGTTGAATACTTCAACGATCATCGTGAGCTTAACGATTCAACAACATTTCAGATGACGGCAAATATCGTTATCACTGTGTTTTCCGCCGCTATCACGCTTTTGATAGCACGGTGTTCCGGCATATCCGTGCGCAGCTACCTCAAGCCCTCGCAGCAGGGCGGCAAAACAGGTCTTAAATGGATGCCCTCATGCTTTGTTTTCAACATGATATCTTCAACTATCATTGCATATTTCACGAACTTTCTGAACAGCATGGGCGTTTCGGTGCCTTCATCGGACTTCTCTATCAAGCAGCCCTCGGTACTTGCAGTGGTGATGCAGTTTGCTTACGTTATCGTGCTGGCGCCGGTATTTGAGGAGATCATTTACAGAGGTCTGATAATAAAGGTCATCTCTCCTTACAGCAAAACGGGCGCAGTGCTTGTTTCGGCGCTGTCGTTCGGACTTATGCACGGAAATATCCCACAGGCAGCCTCGGCTTTCTGCACAGGCGTTATCTATGCGGTGATAGCACTTAAATGCGGTTCTATCTTCCCTACGGTGATAATTCACAGCCTGAACAATATGCTCGTAAACTCTCCCGAGCTGCTCGGTGCGCTGGGCATCAATAACAGCAGCGCCGCTATCAGCACGATAGAGATAATCGTTGCACTTATAGGCTTCCTTGTGTGGTTCGTAGATTATAAATTCATGAAATACGAGCCCGAGACCGACAGCAGGATCACGACCGCCGCAGTTAAAAAGGTGATGACTCACCCGATGATAATCGTTTATTTCTCGCTGCTGCTGTTCTTTATCATAAGAGCGATAATACTTGCAAACGCCGGCTGAACTCGGTAAATAACACTTTCGCAAACTTATTTTCAGTATTTTCAGGAGAAACTATTGACAAACACCATTTGATGCTGTATACTGTATAACACATTTACCAAGTAGGTAAATATGTTTATAAACGGAGATGATGTAAATGACTTCACTAAAAGCCCGTACAGGCAGCTCAAAAACGCTTAATATCTCGCTCACTGCGCTGTTTGCGGCAATGTGCTTTGTTCTGACCGCTTTTGTGCATATACCCACTATCAAGGGATATGTCCACATTGGCGATGCCGTTATTTTTGTTGCAGCCTGCCTGCTGCCAAAGCCTTATGCTATGTGTGCGGCAGCCATCGGTGCTTCCCTTTCGGACGCACTTTCGGGATACTGGATATGGGTGCCTGCAACAGCTGTGATAAAGGCGCTCACAGTGCTGGCATTTACAGCTGATAAACCAAAAATTATATGCGCAAGAAACATTGCTGCGCTTTTGCCTGCACTTGTTCTCTGCGTTGGCGGTTATGGGCTTTACAGCGGTGTATTTATTTACCACTCGCTGCCCTCGGGCTTTATCGATGCACCTGCGAACGCATTCCAGGTAATCGCAAGCGGTGCGGTATTTGTGCTTGCTGCGGCTGCGCTTGACAGGTCTCAGCTGAGGAAAAAGCTCTGAGCGGCACACTGAGCAAAAAAATTCAAAAGTACTCTTGAAATAGCGGACAAAATGTGGTATACTGTTTACACATAGAAATTGCTTTTTAAGGAGGCTTTAAAAATGGAAGATCGTATGCAGACAATCGAGTGCCGCAATAACAGCAAGGTGTCTATCGGAGTTATCCCGGGACATTATGCTACCAACCACTCTCATGTAAACTATTATGTTGCTATGACATCTATCAAAACGAGCATGAAAATGGCTCACGAGGCTGCTAAGGAGCTTGCCGCTACCTTTGCCGCATCACACATTGATACTATCATTTGCCTTGAAGGGACCGAGATACTCGGTGCATTCCTTGCACAGAGCCTTTCCGAAGCAGGCGTGAACAGCGGTGCGGACATAAGCGTGGTAACACCTGAGCTTAATGCCGTTAATCAGATGATCTTCCGTGATAACACACAGAAGAAGATCTGGGGCAAGCAGGTGCTTTTGTTCATCTCCTCCGCTTCAACGGGTAAGAGCATTACAAGAGCTATGGACTGCTTACAGTATTATAACGGTCATCTGGTCGGTGTTGCGGCTATCTTCTCAGCTATCAAGGAGCTGGAGGGTGTTGAGATACACTCGCTGTTCAGCGAAAAAGACCTGCCCGACTATAACACTTATGCGGCAAGCGAATGCCCGATGTGCAAATCAGGTCAGAAGGTAGATGCGCTGATAAACAGCTTTGGTTATTCAAAGCTCTGATAAATAAAAACACGGCTGTGCATTTTTGCGGTGCACAGCCTTTTTTGTTGACTTTTCGGGTGTGTAGTGGTATAATAATACTATATATTGTATCTTTCGGGAAAGGAAGTGACAGATATATGGTGAAAAAGCAGTTCAGGGTCGGAAAATATACTCTGTCACCTTACAGCGTTCTTATGGTGCTGTGCAAAAACGAGCTTCCCGTTGACCTGAACTCCTGCCTGGAATCAATGCTGATGCAGAGCTATCCGCCTGCGGACTTTGTGCTTGTGTGCCGTGAAGGACTTACAAACGAGCTTAAAATAATAGTCAAGTCGTTTCAGAACGAGTTCAAGGACGTATTCAGAATAATAACCGCAAAAGACGACATGAGCGTGGGCGATGCGCTGAACATGGGAATGGACGCCTGCTGCTGCGACTACATAATGAGAATGGACAGCGATGATATCTCAAAACCGAACCGCTGCCTCAAGCAGATGACGCTTTTTGCGATAAAGCCCGAGCTTGATATTACAGGGACATTCGTTGAGGAATTTGACACGCACACAGGAAGGATAATATCTGTAAAAAAGACTCCGATACTGCACAAGGATATTGTTAAATACGCAAAAAGGCGCAATCCTTTCAACAGGCAGACGCTCGCTTTCAGGCGCTCGGCAGCAGAATCTGTCGGCGGCTTTGGCGACACGCAGCAGTTTGAAGATTACGACCTGATAGTGAGAATGATAATGAACGGCTCGCTGGGGCAGAACGTTCCAGAGGCACTTGTGAGATACCGCATCGACAAGGACACGATATGCCATCGCAGGAGCCTTTCAAGGACTAAGGCGAGCATCGCTGTACGCAAGAGAATGAGAAAGTACGGCTTTACGAGCTTTGCGGACTTTTTTGTTCCGTGTGCGGCTCAATGCCTGCTGTTTATAATGCCCTGCTGCTTTACAAAGTGGTTTTACAAAAAATTTTTACGAAGCCACAGCTGAAATACGATAGTATGCAAAAAGAGACTGCACAAAGCAGTCTCTTTTATTATACATATTAAATCTCAGATCTCACAGCCGCATTCACGCAGCAGTCTTTCAGGCTCGGCAAGCATATTTCTCGCCTTGGTGATAGCCGACCTTATCTCGTCCGCATCTATCTGCCCTATCATTTCCTGTGTCTGCGAGATAGCCTCCTTATTGAGTCCTATCTGATACTTATAAAGTCCTTCAAGTCTTGAAAGCGCCTTTGTTTCAAGGTCCTGATAAACGTCCTTGATATCCTTTACGATATTGTTCCTTATATCATCGTAGTTTTCAAGAGCGATATCTATTATATCCGTCTGCTTTTTCTTTTTCATTATCAGGCTGAAAGAGCTCATTGCCGCAGGCGGGAACGTTTCACTCGTGCCAAACAGCTTAACGCCCATAACACGCCTTGTCACGTTCTTGTTTGCAGACATCATTATCCTCTCTACCGACGGTGCTTTGGAGCCTTCGTGATACTCCTCGATACCAAGTGATCTTGAAAGGTCTGCGCTTATTTTTTCAACAAGCTCCGTGATCTTATCCCTGTGGTTCTCGATACAGGTCCTGTAAGCCTCGCCCACCTTTTCCATAAGGTACGGGTAGAAGAACTTTTCAATATCCTCTGCGCTGTATCTGTCTCCGCCGGCATCGTCCTTGCTGCGGCATTCAAGAATGCTCGCTCTTAGCTTTGCGAAAAACTCATACATCCACTTTTCAGCCTGCTGCTGCATTTCGATTATCGAGAGGTGCAGCTGCGGTTTTTTAGCTTCAAGTGCAGCCTCCAGCTCCTGTCCCTTATTTTCAATGGCACTTACCTTTTCAGCGAGCTTTTGCTGGTCAAGCTCCGCCATTTCGCTTATAAGATCGAGCTTTGTAACAGTTTCGCCCCACATCTGACTGAGCATAGTGAGCACACGCTGCGAACGGATAATATCCTTTTGCATGATTATATCACGCTTCAGCGAAAGCTCAAACTGCAGGAACTGTGTTTCGTAAAGATCCCTGAAGCCCTTGTTCTCGGGTCTTTCAAGCCCCATTCTTCTTGCGTACTCATCAGCGCCGCTTATGCCGTAAACAACGGCATTGGGAACTATCCTGCCTGCGATGCTCTTGAACCTTCTGAGTATCCTGTTGGCATCGCTCCTGCTTTCAAGTGCGTCCATCATATTCACCAGTATGTAAAGCATACTGAATCTCTGCGGCTGAACGTGCGAAGCAAGGAATGTCTGCTCGGTCTCCGAGAAAGGCAGCAGGCACGAGGTAGCGTACATTATAGCATCGGCATTGACGATATAATCCCTTACCTCTTTATCCAGCGATTCAAGGTCGGAAAGCCCCGGAGTATCAACGATCTTTATCTCACTGAGAATAGGTGAATTATCCTTTATCTGAATATAGGATATTTTTGACGGGAACAGCTTCATTCTCTGCTCCAGCTTTTCACGCTTAATATCTTCAAGCGTCAGCGGAACTCTCCTGCCGTTTTCAAGATATGCCTGAACGGTCCTGAAGTTACCGAAGGTGATCTCGTTTATGGTATACGTTTCCGGGGTAGCATTGGTCGGAGTAAGCTCTTTACCGAGGATAGCGTTGATTATCGTGCTTTTTCCCCTTTTGAACTCACCCAATATCACCAGCGTGAACGGTTCATCTATCTTTTTGCCGATAAGAGCGTCCCACTCTTTCAGCTCACTCACAAATTCGCCGCCCAGCACGCCTGCTATCTGCGGATCGTCGATAACCGCATTAAGCTCATTTCTTACCTTTGATATTGTCATAGATTCAACGGAAGTGTTATTTTCATCTATCATAAGCCCTGACCTCCGTTCCCGACGATTATGCTTGTGCGGACATCGCAGATCTGTACGGGCTGGATCTTTAGTTCCTTCCCGTCGATATCCTTACGCCAGTCGTAGAGCGTTGCACAATAAAGAAACTCATTAGCGGCAAGAAAGCTCTTTTCAAGCTCGCTGTATCCCTGCGGAACAGCAAGGTTCCTTGAATCCATAGCGTGAAGCTGCTCGGTAACATCATCAAGATCCTTGCTGATATTCTCCAGCTTTCTGCCGTAAAAGTCCATATAGCCTTTTGCATAAAGCCCTGTGATTATCTCAAGAAATCTTCCCGGCTTATCAAGGCATATAATGCCTGCCCTGAGCGCAGTCTGCTCGCCGAATTTCACCCAGTCCGAAAGCGCAGAATAAAGCTGGCTGCTCACGGGTGACGGGTAGCTTCTTGAAACAGGTTTATAGCAATCCTTATTAACATTGAGGTATGTATAAGCAATATTGAACTGGCAATGCCCGTTCTGTATCCTGCCGCATTCGCAGCCGATAAGCAGCATAAGCTCATCATAGCTGCACATCTGCGTGAGTTTTTTGGTCATAACTATACAAGGATCTATCATATCGCTTGCTATTGAATAGATAAGCTCCTTATCAAGATCCTCACGGATAAAAACTATCGGGACGACAAGCTCGAGCCTTTCGCTGCACTTTTTGACTATGTCATATATTTCCGGATACTTCAGCGCACCCACCTGATCGCATTTCATGAACAGGTGCTTTGCCTCAGCCGAGATATCCTGTGAGTTGACTGCCTTGAACAGCTTGGAAGCTCCGCCAAGTCCCATTACCTTTTGTCTTACAGCCGTATCCGATTCATAGGCATAATCAAGGTTTCCGTCAACGGTATGTCCCTGATATGACCGGGTATACGCTGAAAGATATTCACCGAAATCCGTATTGATAGACAACAGCGGATTTACCGACTGGGAATCTAAGTTCATTATGCGTCCTCCATGATCTTAATTTTGATGAAAGGCAGGCTGATGTTTTAAGCATCCATCTGCTCGGTGAGGACCTTTCTGACAGCATAAGCGTCCTGAACGATCCTGCTTGCGTTTTCAGCCACATTATGCAGTCTTTCCATTTCCTTCTGGGAAACGCTGCTCTTTTGTGTCTTGAGATCATTGAGGTTATCAAGAGTTTCCTGAGTATCACGCAGAATGATCTCAGTTTCCTCTTCTATCTTTTTCTTGAGTCCTTCAAACGATGAGAATACCTGACGGCGAACAGTTTCTGTGAAGTCGTTATTGAGCTTCATCTCATGGAACTGCTTTCTCACCTGTGTTTTGAAGTTGGTTTTATATTTTTCTATTCTTTCCTTCACCAGTATCTTATCCACCGCAAAGTTTGAAGTGAACGTACCTGCGATACCTGCGACTGCCATAAGCAGCAGCGTAACAGGAGTTGCGGCGATACCGAAGAAGCCTGCAAATACCACTGCAGCATAATATGTAGCATAAAAGCTCGTCAGACCTGTCGCACCGCCAAGCAATGCGCCCTTTACGCCCGATTCCCTGAATCCCAGGAACAGACCGCCCACGCCGTAGGAGCCTATCGCAACACCGATGATCTTATCTATCACGCCGCCGTTCTGGCTTACACGGTTAGAAATGGTGAACATATTCTGTATCTTTGCAACGCTCTCAAAGAATGCGTCCTCAAAGTCCTGAAGTCTCTCAGCCTCACCGCTGACAGCTACATTTATCTGGTTCTGTATCTGCTCACAGATTATCTGCGCCCTTACCTCTATGCTCTCCCTTATCTTTTCGGTGAGCTTAGCGGAAACTATCTTCAGCCTGTCCTTCTTGAAGTCATCAGACGACATCTGGAAGTTATCTATTACCTGCATAGCAGCTTCCTCGATATTATCCCAATAGCTGTCAAGTATCGGCTGGAGACTATCGAACACCTGGTTTGCGGAATCGTTTATCTTAACGAATTCCTCTCTCTTTTTATTTCTTATCTCCTCGATCTCCTTTATGGCAGCGTCATACTTCTCCATAAATTCATCGTTAGCCATCATCAGAGCATTTTCCTGCATAACTACATTACGCAGTATCTCCGTACCGGAATTTGTGATCTTGTTTGTGATTATCTGCAAAGAGATAACACCACGCTCCTTAGTGAGCAGGCTTTCAAGTGTATTTTCAAACTCGGGGAAATTACTTTCCTCAAGCATCTGCTGGTCGCCGGTCGTTTTTGCAACGAGCGCTTTTTTAGCGTAAACACCTATTACCCTCGGTGTACCTATCTTTCTCTTATAAACGGCGAACTCACGGGAATCCTCGCCCATGACCTTTTTCGCCTTTTCCATAACATACTTGCCTATCCTTGAACGCACCGTTTCAACGATCTTGTTCTCATCCTCCTGAGAGAATGTGCCGAAGCAGTTGACAACAAAGATGATCCTTCCAACGTCAGAGGTCATCATCTTCTTTTCAAGGAACTCCTTTTCAAACTGTGAGAACGGTGAATTTGCGCTTATAACAAAAACAGCCGCATCTATCTTAGGCAGGATAGAAAGTGTAACACTCGTCATCTGCTCATCGTCGTTGAGTCCCGGAGTATCTATGATATCAACGTTCTTCTTGCAGAACTCGGTATCATAATAAACAGTAGCTTCCTTTACTGTTTCCGCTCTTTCCTCAGACTCGATAGTCAGCTTGGTAACGTAATCCTCCAGCCTGTCGATATCGACTCTTTCACTGTTTCCGTTTTTATATTCCACCTGAACATACGGCTCGGTGCTGTATGTGACACGGTTGAGCGTTGCCGTTGCGGGAAGAACGTCCGCAGGCAATACCTCCTGTCCCAGCATCGCATTGATAAGGGTGGATTTTCCACGCTTGAACTCGCCCACGATAGCGACCTCAAAGTGCTCATCCTTTGTTTTTGCGATAGTTTCTTCAAGAGACTTCGCCGTATTAACAAGGTTGATCTCATCACTCAGTTCCAGAAGCTCCTCCAGATCGGCGGTGAGATTTTCCATCGTCTGTTTATACGCCGAATAGCTTCCGTAGTCAATCTGCTTTTCCATCACAAACCTCCTGTCTTGCTCCAACGGTCATATTCCGTTTTTGCGGCAAATATAAGATCACATAATTTTATTTCAGCTCATTACCGCAGTTTTTTCTACCGCAGTAAACAAAATAGTCACAAATAAGTAATCATATTACCACATAATAGATTATAGCACACCTTTTCGCTCATCGTCAAGCAATAATAAAACCCCGGGCGTAAAATTACCCTTTTGTACAAATCACGGCAGAATAATTATACATTTTGCACACATTTTTAATGCATTTTAACAAAAAGAGGTACATATCGCTATGTACCTCACACAATATATTGTGGTTTTACCTGTCAATGTCGTGGATCATTCCGCAGCTTCTCATGCTTATCGTTCCGTCCACTCCGGTAACATAATGATCCAGCACATCTATCCCCAGCGGAGAAAGCTGCCTGATTATCTTTCTGGTCATGATGATATCCTGATTTGAGGGCATAGCCGACGAGCCCGGGTGGTTATGGGCAAGGATTATGCTGTCGGTGCCGCAGTTAAGTACTGTTTTTGCAAGCTGTCTCATATTCACGGGAGTTGAAGTGGTATTGCCTCTTGATACCACAGCGACCGCCTTGACCTTCATTTCGGCTGTTATGCAAAGCACCTTGAAGCACTCCGTCTGCTCTTGTGTGAACAGCGACCTGACATACTCGGCAAACTTTTTCAGATCTCTTGCATCGACATTATTGAACTGCTGGCGGTTAGCATGGTCAGCGATAGCGCCGAAAAGCCTTATCATCACCGCACCGTTCTCACCTATGCTCTTTATCTGCTTTAACCTTTCGATCGGTGCATTGATGACCTCACGCACACTTCCGAACTGTTCAACAAGGTCATGTGCAATAGCATTGGTATCCCTTCGTTTGAATATGAAATACAAAAGCATTTCCATGATTTCATGCTCTGCAAATCCGTCAAGCTGCTGGTCGTTTATGAACCTGTCTCTCATTCTTGCACGGTGCCCCTCATGAGCATTTTTCTGTTCAGCCAATACATCATCCCCGTTCCTGCGATGTTATTGTTTACGATTATATGCAAGTTTGAATACGCAAACTGTCTTTATTTGATTATAATACCTTTGTCGCTTTATGTCAACAAAAAAAGGCAGTGCATAACGGTAGTACCTATATAGAAGTTTTATAAATAGATTTAAGGAACAATTCTTGTTGTTAAGAACTGTTCCTTTGTTTCATTCCTTGTCCCTAACTATTTTTTAACCCCGATGGATGAAAACCATCGGGGTTAAAAAATCATTAAGAGTTTTAGGAAAAGGGCTTGGGGAATAACCCTTTTGCAAAAGGGTTTTCCCCAAAAAATACTTATAATATTTCTGTATTGGTATTAATCGTACACACTGCCCGGATATATCATACGTTGAGCTTCGCTCTGTCCTTTGCTCTTTGAGTGTTGCTGAGCGTTTTCTTTCTGATACGGATATTCTTGGGTGTTACCTCAAGAAGCTCGTCCTCGGCAAGAAATTCAAGTGAATCCTCAAGGCTGAGCACTCTTGGCGGAACGAGCCTGAGTGCATCGTCCGAGCCGCTGGCTCTTGTATTTGTAAGGTGCTTTTTCTTGCACACGTTTACTATCAGGTCCTCCTGCTTGGGAGATGAGCCGACTATCATTCCCTCGTACACCTTAGTGCCGGGAGTTATGAAAAGCTCTCCTCTTTCCTGCGCATTATAAAGGCCGTAGGTAACAGCTTCGCCCGTTTCAAAAGCAACAAGCGAGCCTGTTGGTCTTTTGGGGATATCTCCCTTGTACGGCTGGTAGCTGTCAAATACCGAGCTCATTATGCCCTCGCCCTTTGTATCGGTAAGGAACTCGCTCTTGTAGCCGAAAA
>DFFV01000102.1 GCA_002371625.1 Ruminococcus sp. UBA3767 | reverse complement strand
TCTACAAATTTTGTGATCTTCTCTGAAGCCATGATAATAATCTCCTTTATAATATTTTAGTGTTGTGCGGTTTCTCACCGCATTTCCCGGGGATATCCCCGCCGTAACTGCGCATTTATCTATGCGCAAAGGGCTAAGCAGCAATTATGCAGCATCTCCGCCCTTGCTGTCTGCAACAGCCTTGACCGTTGCTGCCAGCTTCTGGATAGGCCCCTGAAGTGAACCAACCAGCTGTGCAAGCAGTGTCTCTCTGGAAGGGATCTTTGAAAGAGCCTTCACACCTGCCTGATCGTAAACATCGCTTCCGATGTAGCCTGCTTTGAGAATGAGCTTTTCTCCGTTGAACTGCTCACCGAACTTACCAAGAACTCTTGCAGGAGCTGTCTGGTCATCGTTGGAAACAGCAAAAGCTGTTGTTCCCTCCAGAACTCCGTCAAAGTCCTCATAACCGGCATTGTGCAGCGCAAAACGAAGAATAGTGTTCTTCTCTACGAAGTAGGTAACATTTGCCTCTCTGAGCTCTCTTCTGAGCTTAGTGTCCTCCTCAACAGTGAGTCCCTTGTAATCAACAAGCACACCTGCTGCCGAATTCTTGATGAGGTCTGTCAGCTTAGCTACCTTTTCCTGCTTTGCAAGCAAAACCTTTTCACTTGGCATCTTCTTTTTCACCTCTTTGAATATGAAAATGATGTGCAAAGCGTAAACTAAAAAGAAAAAATCCCTTTCGTCACAAAAGACAAAAGAGAAACAAAGTCATTTATAAATATCACTTTGCTATTCTTTCCTCGGCGGGACTTACAAATGAACTGCGTTCATCTTGCCAGCTGTCTTTAGATACGAATGCTTATATATTATACCAAACGCAGTTTGTTTTGTCAAGTCCTCTGCCGCCTGCGAGTGTAAATCTTTTATGAACGCAGCCCGGTGTCCTCGGACTATTGGTGAAAATGCGCAAAAAAAATGCAGAGCATATCGGCTCTGCTGAAACAAAACAAAAAAACTATGTGTAGAACAAAAGAAAGGAGACAACAAAACGGATGCAGGATGCAATGCATAAACACTGCATCGCTTACATCAATTAAAGTATAGCCTTTTTTTACGATAAAGTCAAGCACAAATCCTTTTTTTAATACTAAAAAGCTCATATTTTGTTGATTTGCACAAAAAAGCGCAGTGTAAATTTCACAAACAGCTCATTTATTGACGAAACGTTCACAAATTAGAAAAGCTTCAGCATTGGGAAAGGAAGCCTCGTTCCTGCTGCTGCGCCTTTTTAACAGGCCCGCTGCGTAACAGACGCACGGCAGCTGAAACAAAACTTCCCTGCCCAATGCCGAAGCCTTTGCTCAGGAGCTATTCGGTCACAAGTTCGTTATCCCTGAACAGCAGTGAAATGCACCAAAGTGCGCTTGCTGCCACAAGGGTGTATACGATCCTGCTGATGACCGAACCCATTCCGCCGAAAAGAAAGGCGACCAGGTCAAACTGGAATATGCCTATCAGCCCCCAGTTGATGCCGCCGATTATCAGCAGCGTCAGTGCGATCTTATTAAGCATCTTTGAATACCTCCTTTAAAAACGCTTTTTGCGTCTTGTATGACTATTATTGACACCCGAGCGTGATTTATGCGGCGCTTTTTTGGTAAATACTACTCAAAAATCAGCTTTAAATTCTATCAATAAATTTGTTTAAATGCTGGACAAAAAGGGCTTGTTGTGTTATAATAACTGTATATAATCAAGAGGCTATGCCCTCGCTGCATCTGAATAGAAGGATATGAATGAGGATATGAACAGTGTGATCAAAAATTATTCGTTTAAAGGCGTAAACTGCGTTAAAATGGAGCACGGCAGGTATTCCTGCGTTGTCGCACCCTCAATGGGCGCATCCGTGCTCAGATTCAGGGATGATGAAAATAAGATAGACATTTTCCGCTATAATGAAAATGTCAGCGCTGAGGAGATAGATTCAGCAAGAGAGATATGGGGACTGCCCACACTTTATCTCCCCAACCGCTTTGACGGCGGCGTTGTAAAGACCTCCGACGCAGAGTATCACCTGCCCGTGAATGAAACTCAGTTCAATAACCATATCCACGGCTGGGTGCACAAGCGTGCGCACGTTATCGAAAGTGTCAGCGATGAGGGCGATAAGTGCGTGCTGGTGACATCATTCACACATAACAGCAGCGATGAGATGTACAGCTGCTTTCCGGTAGATTTTAAGATAAGCTATACCTTTACACTGGACGATAACGGGCTTACTCAGGATATCGACCTGACAAACCTCAGCGATAAAGCCCTGCCCGTTTCTATCTGCACTCATACGACCATCAGGTCGCCTATGGTAGACGGCGGCGACGAGAACGAGCTTGAGCTTATCGTTCCTATCGGCAAAAGGTGCGAGCTTAACGAAAGATGCCTGCCGACAGAAAGGCTGCTTGAGCTGAATGATTGGGATAAAGAGTATCTTACAGGCAAGCTGCCGACTATACAGGAGCTTGACAACGATATGTATACCGCAGGAATGAACAAGCTCGGCGGCAAGGATTTCTACGGTGTCATCGTAAAGGATAAAACTCACGGCACTATGGTCATAAATGAAGTGTCTAAGGAATTCAAGTTCTGGAATATGTGGAACCATAACGGCGTTAACCACTATTTCTGTCCCGAGCCGATGACTGCAATGATCAACTGCATGAATCTCAGTCTGCCCGATGAAGTTACAGGCTATTGCGAGATAACCAAGGGACAGACCTATCATTGCCGACAGAGATTTGCAACATTAAAGAAGTGATGCGGCGTGAACGTTAAGGATAGCTTCTCCGCTGCATTCAATGACTACAAAAACAGCCGCCGTGAAAGCTCAAAATGGGCACCTGCCTTTGTGCTGTGCGCACTTTTGTGCATCGGCGCAGGCTTTATCAAAAGCGCTATGGTAAAGGGCGCAGACCTGCTTGGCGGAAAGGCAACGGTCGAAAGGTTCTTCAGAGCAAACCTTGTAAGGCTGATAATAACCTGTGTCATATTTTTATTGTTCCTGCTGTTTTTCATCAAAACATGGAACGGCATGAAAAGCTCGGTGGAACAGCTTATATATACAGCTGCCTGCGGACTGTTCGTGGTTCTTTGTGCGGTCAATTCGCTGCTGCCTGTTGTGAAGATCTCGCAGGAGCTGAAAGCCCCAAGAGAGATCGAGGTCAAAAGCTATACCCTTTGCAGCGATAACAAGGGCAATTATTATGTTGGCTTTGACGATGACGGCGGCGTGCTGCTCACGATCCCAAAGGACAAGTATGACGAGCTGTCAGCGGGAAATATCTCGGATAATGCCGCCGGGTTTGCCTACGACGAGATAGTGGAAAGCGGAAAGTATAATAACGTTGTATTCTATCGTTCAAAGGCTCTGATTGTTTATTATCACCGCTCGGTCATTTATGAAAACGTCTCGCTTGCGGCTGATTAGCGCTGCTGCCCGAAGCATTGACAGGAGTTGATCTTATGGGTTTTTCCGATAATATTCAAAAGGCATACGATGAACACGTCGAAATGACTTAAAGCAAAATACGCAAATGGCTGCCCGTACTGATAATCGCTGTGCTTCAAGGTTCTTTGTCAACGAGCTGAAGCTGGAATATTACGAGAATACAAATGTTTATTCCGATGCCGAGATAAACCCGATCGTCTCTTAAATACGGTATTAATTAATGAAAATTAATTTATATATATCTTAATCACGAAAGGTGGAACTATTATGAAATTCGGTTTCTTTGATGACGCTAACAAGGAGTACGTCATCACCAATCCGAGAACTCCGTACCCATGGATCAATTACCTCGGTACACAAGGGTTCTTCTCTCTCATCTCCAACACAGCAGGCGGCTACAGCTTCTATAAGGATGCGAGACTCAGAAGAATAACACGTTACCGCTACAACAACGTGCCTATCGATATGGGCGGCAGATATTTCTATATCAACGACAACGGCACTGTATGGAACCCGGGCTGGAGCCCTGTGAAGACAGAGCTTGATGCGTATACCTGCCGTCACGGTATGGGCTATACCATCATCAAGGGCGAAAAGAACGGCATCGAGGCTGAGGTGACTTTCTTCGTTCCAAACAACTATAACGGCGAAGTTCAGCAGGTAGTACTCACAAACAAGAGCAGCGAGAAGAAGACCTTCAAGCTCTTCTCTTTCGCAGAGTGGTGTCTGTGGGATGCTCAGGACGACTGCACAAATTTCCAGAGAAACTTCTCAACAGGCAGAGTTGAAGTTGACGGCTCTGTTATTTATCACAAGACAGAATACAGAGACAGACGTGACCACTATGCTTTCTACTCTGTAAACGACAGCATCGACGGCTACGATACCGACCGTGACGCATTCATCGGTCTGTACAACGGCTTCAACGATCCTCAGGCTGTTATCGCAGGCAAGGCAACAGATTCCTTTGCTGACGGCTGGTCTCCGATCGCTTCTCACTACAAGGAGATCACACTTGAAGCAGGTGAGAGCAAGACTCTCGTCTTCGTACTGGGCTATGTTGAGATGCCTGTCGATCAGAAGTTCGAGGCTGACGGAAAGACTATCAACAAGGTAAAGGCAAAGGCTATGATCGAGCAGTTCAATACTCCCGAGAAGGTAGCCGCAGGTCTTGCAGAGCTCAGAGAGTCATGGGACAAGCTGCTGGGCATACTCAACGTTTCCACCCCAAGCGACAAGGTAGACCGTATGGTAAATATCTGGAACC
>DFFV01000071.1 GCA_002371625.1 Ruminococcus sp. UBA3767 | reverse complement strand
GCTATCTGCCGAATGCACAGGTGCTTGACGGTATGGCGATCCAGGGCAAGGCAGCACAGGAGTTCAGCTCCGATACACAAAAGTCTGTCAGTGACTGGCTCAACAGCCTGGGTTTCTGATATAATAATAAACGGCGGTCCGGTAAGGACAATGCTTATACAGAAGCTTTATAAGTGATTGTTGGGGAAAACCCTTTTGCAAAAGGGTTATTCCTCAATAATTACATATAGAGCTGCTATATGAGTACTCTCCTTATCGGTCAGATTTTGAGAATTAAAGAAAACATAACAAAAAATGACGAGCAAAACAGCTCTGCATTTTTTATGCCCGTTTCAAAATCCCACATAACGATTTTACGATAAGAAAAGCTTTATGGCGCACTCAGGTTCATGTGCGCTGCTAATGTATTTACCCGTACTTTTAAGTGAAATATACCAAGTAAATATTAAAATTCCGTAAATACTGAATGCAATTCATTGTCTTCAATTCAGTTTTGTGATAGACCGTTCTCAAGATAAAACATCAGGGGGTGGGAACACTGGAGAAAAAAGTTAAGATCAGGCAGGTAAGAGCAGCTGAAACTCGAAAAAGAATAGTTTCGGCAGCCAAAAAACTTATCACGGAAAATGGCTTTGAGAACGTATCTATCGAGGATATTGCCAAACAAGCCGAGGTATCGACAGGCTCGTTTAATACCTATTTCAAAAAGAAAGAGGATATTATCGAGGAGCTGAATCAGTCGAACTTCTATCGCCTTGCGGAGATAACCAATGAGATGACGGACAAGGATCTTGATGAACGGCTGAAATACTACTGCCGTGAATTTCTGGGGGAAATAGAGCGTGTCGGGATAGAGATCTGCAGGCAGTGGATACGCAACAATATCGCTCCGGTCAGGATAGTTATCTCAGGCAAAGAGACCACGAAGTATGACCACGATCACCTTGCGATGAGGTCGCTGATAGAGGAAGGTGTGAGCAGAGGCGAGCTTACAGAGAATGTTCCCGCTGACGAACTTGCACTTTTTATCAACACACAGCTTTACGGGCTCATGGTCGCTTGGTGCATGAGCGATGCTTCTGTGATCGGCTCGGAGAAAACCGATGTTTTTTTTGATACCATTTTGAGACCGGCACTTTTGCCGTACAAATTATGATTTAACAGGAGGTACAGTATGAAAGATTTTGTATTCAGCAACACAACAAAGGTTTATTTCGGCAAGGATCAGCTCCATCATCTGAGTGAGGAGATCGCCAGATTCGGCAAGAAAGTCCTGCTGGTTTACGGCGGCGGTTCTATCAAGAAGATCGGCTTGTACGATAAGGTGATGGCTGAACTGAAAAAGGCTGATATGACGGTGTTTGAGCTTGGCGGCGTTGAGCCTAATCCGCACCACACTACCGTCAACAAGGGTGCTGCGCTTTGCAAAAAGGAAGGCATTGATGTACTTCTCGCAGTCGGCGGCGGCTCGACGATCGACGCAACAAAGGCTATGGCTGCAACTGCAAAATACGAGGGTGACGATTGCTGGGACATCATCACAGGCAAGGCTTTCGTGCCCGACAATCTGCCAATCGTATCGGTGCTTACCCTTTCGGCAACGGGTTCCGAAATGGACATCGGCGGTGTTATCAGCAATGTTGAGCTTAATGAAAAGCAGCCGATTTTCGGACCGACATTAAGACCGAACGTTTCGTTCCTCGATCCTACAAATACATTCAGCGTAAACGCATACCAGACCGCAAGCGGAAGTGCGGACATTATGGCGCACGTTTTTGATGTGGCATATTTCTCCGATCAGGAAGAAATGGATATGCTCACCCGTATGCAGGAGGAGGTGCTGAAA
Source organism: Ruminococcus sp. UBA3767 (assembly GCA_002371625.1). Lineage (GTDB taxonomy): Bacteria > Bacillota > Clostridia > Oscillospirales > Ruminococcaceae > Hominimerdicola. The sequence continues at coordinate 6,425 of DFFV01000071.1, read as the reverse complement.
ACGGTTGTCAAGTACGCACCTGTCGCTATCGAAAAGCCCGATGATTACGAAGCACGTTCCAATCTGATGTGGGCATCGAGCTGGGCGCTCAACGGTTTCTTGTTCAGCGGCGTTTCTCAGGACGCTATCGCTCACATGATCGAGCATGAGCTTTCCGCTTTCTACAACATCACCCACGGTCACGGACTTGCTATCGTTATTCCGAGATGGCTGACCTATATCCTCAGCGAAAAGACAGCACCGAAGATCAAGCGTTTCGGTGTGAATGTCCTCGGTGTAGATGCGTCACTTTCCGATATGGACGGCGCAAAGGCTGCGATCAAGGCTCTGGAGAAATTCTACTTTGAGACACTCGGACTTCAGAGCCGACTGAGCGACCTGGGCATTGACGATAAGAATTTCGCACTCATGGCAAAGAAAGCCTGCGGTGCAAAGGGCAAGCTGGTCGGATTTACAACGCTCACTCCTGCCGATGTTGAGGAGATATTCAAGATGTGCCTGTAATTTATTAAAAAAACGAGGTGAGTTTGAAATGATCTGTGAAGAGAAAATGGTAGATCTGCGGATCGCTGATCCGAAAAGCATTGAAGAAGGCAAAAGACTGGCGCAGCTTGCTTTGATACAGTAGGCGGAACGCTTGTATTTCATGCCGAAGATATCGGACTCCGATCTTCGAATGCCGGTGCAAAAGGTGCTTGTGCATCAAAACGAGGACAAGAGCCTTGATGTGCAGTTTATCTTCAGCGGAGCATTCAAGCAGAGCGTGACAAAGTATGATGACGAACAGGTATAAAAAAGCAAGGCTGGTGCATTTCAAAATTGCATCAGCCTTGATTATTTGGTGCGGGTGCAACCGTTCTGCGAACGCTCGGGACTTGAACCTGCACTCCTCTCGGAAGCAGCACCTAATGGCAGCATAACTACATTGGTATAAATTATTCGCCGTAGATACGCCGTTTTCGTGGCCTTATTATAACTCACGAGAGTGGAAAAGTCAAGTGGCTTTTATACTTCCGTTAATCAACACTGCCGTTTATTTATCATCATTCCACTGCAAGCTCAAATACCTTCTGGGTCATATCCTTTGTCCACAATGCACCTTCATATATCACAAAATTTGAATCCAAGCCGAGCTTTATTTCTTTGAGATTTTTGCAATCTTCAAAAGCTCCTACTGTGTCAAACCATAGATCGAGGAAATGCCCTATCTGCTTTACGCTGTCGGGTATCTCAATAGATCTCAGACTTTCACAGCCTAAGAATGCACCCTGTTCGATTGATCCCAATCGGCACGGCAGAGTTATTTCACTCAAGCTTTTGCAGTTTTCAAATGCAAATGCCTGTATTTCTTCTACGCTTCCGGGCAGCTTTATAGTTTTCAGGTTTATACAGTCCTTAAATGCTAAATAGCCGATCCTTGTTACTCCCTCGGGAACAATCACTGATTCAAGTTCAGTACAGCCTTTAAAAACGCATTCACCTATTCTCGTTATCCCCTCGGGTACGACGACCTGCGATATTCCCGGCTCAGGGATGTATTTTCTCAGCACCATATCTGTCAGAAATGCCATAAGTTTTACCTCCGTTTTTCAACTATCAGCGTGAATTTGCCGAGCCGCTGCATATCAATGATATTGTGCCATGTGCCTTTGCTTTTTCCGTCCCAGAACATCACTGCAATATCGGCTCGCTCTGCCATTTCCCTGTCCTTTTTGCGATAAAACTCAAAGCCAGATGTTTTGCCTGCATCTACCATACAGACAGGGAAACCGCCTGCATTATTTCTGACGGTACTGCCGCTTGCAAACACAGTCACCTTATCATAGCTTTTATGCGCAAGATGCTCCTGCACCAGCCTGTCAACGCCGGAGCAGTCGCCGACAAGTATGCTGTGACCGTTTTCGCACAACCTGTCGATGATGCTGAGCATATACGGTGTGAGCTGTCTGATGCTTTTTGAACCGCCGATAAAAACTTTCAATCCACCCAATCCTCCTGTGTGACTCCGTATTTTGATTTTATGGCTTTGAAATATCCGTACTCGCTGCAATTGCCGAAATAGAGCACGCCTGTTTCGGTGTCGATATCCGAACCGTGCTGAGGCATACTTTGCTCTCTCCAGTATCCGAGGCAGATATATTCGATATCATCTTTGCCGTATCGCTCAAAAAAGTGTTTGAGCACCGATATTTTTAGGTCGCTGTTCCACAGATCGTAGCCGTGCAGTATCTTGTCCTTAGTGACGATCATATAGCTGATAAGGCCGCCATAGCCGTCGTTTTTGCCGCTAACGATATCGGCATACTCCTGTGCCATAACATCATAAAGTTCTGACACGGTCGGCTTTGCAGCCTGCGTTCTGCGCTGTGAAACATCTGCCTGCACGCCTGCGGTGCACAGTGCGGCAAAAAGCTTCTGAAAGACTATGCGGTTGGGACAGTATCTTTTATCGGTGAAAATGCTGATGCCGCTTCCGCAGTAATACTGGAGTATCGCAGCTGCACAGGCGGCACTGCGGCTCATTCCCATTTCACACTGACAGATTATCTTTTTGCCTTTTGCCGCCATAGCAACAATGAACTGTGCAAGCATTCCCGCCTTGGTGAAATACCGTGTCAGGCTGCCATAGCGTTCGGATATTTCAGTCGGTCCGAGGTCGTCGAGAGCAAGTGTGAACACGCTCGCCTGTGTATTTGCAAAGTACAGCGGCTTTGTGCCCACATCACAAAAGCTGATGACCGCCGTATCTTCGCCGAGCTTTCCGCTGTGGATAAGCTTCTGCATCTGGTTGCGTGAGGCTATCGCTATCTCGACGGTATTTTTAGTACTTGTTTTCTGTCCGCATATTTCGCAGAGCGCATCGTACACTTTCCGATAAACCAGCTTGTTTGGGATATAACTTTCGTTTGCAAAAATATCAAGTCCCCTGCCCTCATAGTATTCAAGTATCGCCGCTGCACAGCCAAGAATCGCAGTGCTGCCGCAGTCGTCGGGACAGATCAGCTCACAGCCGTCTGCAACAGCGCTGCGGATAAATTCAGCGGTCTTGCGGGCTTGGGGAAAATAGAAATCATAGTCGTCCTCGCAGACAAGATCATCATAATCCCAGTCATCGTAAGGGATCAAAAGCATTCTTGCATCCGACTTCATAAGCTCCTTGGGCTTGCCGAGAGCCTTGCTGTAAAAACAGATCACTGCGGTTTTATCGTTCAGTTTATTATTGTTTATCCTCATGTGAAAATCGTCGTTAGAAAGTACACTCAGTTTCATACTATACCACCTTTGAAAATCCGATTCTTTGTTTTCTGTTTTCTTCGAGCCTGATGCCTGTGTTTATCTTCGAAAAATCCTGTGCGCAAAGCGTTACGAGATCATCACCCGAAAGCGAATCGAAATCGAGCGTTGATAGTCTTACCGACTGTGCGAGCTGCGCCTGCTCGACAAGGTTTCTTGCAAATCTTCCGTTGCCGAAATCCTCGGTGCCGAAAGCATTTTCAAATATCGGCGCAAGAGTTTCATAAGCATCGTCGGCGAGCTTGAAACCGTTGTTTTTTGCAATGAGCTTTGTGATGTCAAAAAGCTCATCTGGGCTGTAATTGTCAAAATCGACATAGAAGGATATTCTTGAACGCAGACCGGGATTTCGGCTGATAAATTCGTTCATTTTCTTCGGGTAGCCTGCAAAGATAACGACCATATCCTCACGGCAGTTCTCCATTTCCTGAACGATAGTGTTTATTGCTTCATCGCCGAAGCTGCCGTTTTTTTCATCGACCAGCGAATATGCCTCGTCAATAAAAAGCACCGACCCTTTTGCCTTTTTGAACATCTCCTTGACCTGAACCGCTGTCCAGCCGACAAATCTGCCTACAAGGTCGCTTCTTCCGCACTCGATAAGGTCACCGACAGACAGCACCTCGTTGTCCTTGAGTATCTGCGCAAAAAGCCTTGCAACTGTTGTTTTTGCAGTGCCGGGATTGCCTGTGAAGACCATGTGCATAGCACGCCTTGCATTAGGCATTCCCCTGTCGGCAAGCAGCTTCTGCATCTTTGAATAGGTCACCGCCTGTTCAATGACCTGCTTTACCTTTTCAAGCCCTATCATTTCTTTCAGCTTTTCATAAGCACTTCCCTGCGGCAATTTGTCCTTTTCTGATTCAAGGTTCTTTTTGAAATCCGCATACTGCGGATAGACCTTTGTCTTGAGGGCATTGGCATACCATGTATCATACATTTTGCGCAGGTTTTTTGCGTTGTAGCTCGTATCTTTAGCAATCATTTTCAGAAGATCATTGTCTGCTTTGAGAGAGTCTTTTCTACAGTATGCACGCAGGACTTTCTTTGCATCACCGTTGCTTACAGGGCGTTCATTTATCTCGACAAAAGTCAGCTCGGCAGGCTGTTTTTTACCTGCTCTGCAATTTTATCAAGCTCGGGCGGTATCAGAAAAACAGTGAGAACATCTCTGCTGTGCATTTTTATCAGGTCAAAAAGGCTCTTGGATAGAATACTGCTTGTAGAATAATTATCGTATTGCTCGGCGATCTCGTTTACATCTACAACTACTGTACAGTCCTTTGCGATCCCATAATACGATGCATAGTTTTTTTTGAAATCTTCATCGCCGTCAATAATGCTGTATCTTGCACTGCGCAGTCTGCCGTTTTTGAACAGCACGCTGACAAGGTCGCTGCAGATCTTTTTGCTGCTGACTCTGAGAATGTAATGAACAGGATGCCCCTTTGCGCCGTCCTGTGCCCGAGGCTGCACGATACGTTCAAGTTCAGGCAGAAAATCTTTATCATACAGACCAAAACTTGCACGTTTTTTTAAAGCAGCAAGTGTACAAGGCCGTGCAATCTTTTCAAGTATTTCATCTGCTCTGTCTAAAAAAAATTCTACAACAAATTCGCTCTCATAATCAAAGCTGCTTCTGAACGCATCATGCGAATACCTCTTAATAGCCGAGATGACAACCTCCTGGGTAGTGCAGCTGCCTTTGAGCTTTGTCCGTCTGAGGATATCTGCCATCACTTCGTCAATGCTTATCTGCTCGTCTATGATCACGCCCAGCCAGAGAGTATTCCTATTGTCGCAGAAAATAAAAACAACGCTCTTGTGGATGTGAGCTTCGTTAAAATCAGAGATGCCTTTTTCGATCTGCTCCTGAACCTGTTCATCGTAGTGTTTCCTGTGCATACCGTCATTTGTCATAGGGATAGGCTTATCGAGCTTCAATACGGCCTTGTATCCGATCATTTTGTACCTCCTGTCAGACTCGTGTTTTTTTCTTCTGTCATAATCATAGCACGGGCGATGTACCAAAAATGGGATGTCGGAACATACTTGATTTTATGTACCAAATATGGTACAATGGGTGCAGTATAAAATGATCGGAGGGTAAAAGGATATGACCAGCGTTGAACCAAAAAAACTCGCTCTTTTGCGGATATTGCAGATATTTCACAAATACAGTGACGAACAGCATCTGCTGACATACGAGGGCATTGCAAAGATGCTCAAAAACGAATACGAGATCGAGATCGAGCGAAAGGCAGTGAGGCGGAATATCTCCCTTCTGAAAGAGGCAGGCTATGAGATCGTATCCACTCGTGTCGGCAGTTACCTTGCCGAGCGTGAGTTCACCGATGCGGAGCTGCGACTGCTTATTGACGGTGTGCTTTCAAGCAGGCACATTTCCGCAAAATACTCAAAGGATCTGATCGAAAAGCTGTGCGGCCTGTCGAACAAATACTTTCGCTCAAACGTCAAGTACATACACTCTGTCGGTGAATGGAACAAGACAAAAAACAAGCAGCTGTTTTACAACATTGAGCTTATCGACGACGCTATCATGCACAAAAAACAGGTGACGTTTGACTACAACAAGTATGGAGCAGACAAAAAACTGCACAAGACAAAACCGCACACCGTCAGCCCGTATCAGCTCGTTATTCACAACCAGCGCTATTATCTTATGGCACGCAGCGAGCAGTGGAAGAACATGGGGTACTACCGTCTTGACAGGATAACCAATATGCAGATCACGCAGGAGAAACTCGTGCCGATAACGACTATCGAGGGCTTTGAGAAGGGCATAAACTACAAGGAGCTTTCGACGGCGATGCCGTATATGTACACCGACAAGCCCGAGTATGTGGAGTTTATCGCTGATGAGGAAATAATCGACCAGGTCATCGACTGGTTCGGTGAGGATATAATCATAAGGAAGCAGGGCGAGCATCTTACGGTAACGGTAAAGTCAAGTCCGAATGCGATGCTGCTGTGGGCATTGCAGTATGCGCAGTTTGTGAGAGTTACCAAGCCGCAGGAACTTGTGGACAAAATAAAAGCCGCACTGAAAAATGCGGCTGAGAAATATGAAAACTGATATTCTTTGAACTGACCCGCTCCAGTAAAAACGT
>DFFV01000059.1 GCA_002371625.1 Ruminococcus sp. UBA3767 | reverse complement strand
CAACACAAAATCGGCATATTTTCACGGTTTCGGGTAATTTTTTTGCAAATTAAAACAGCATCGTTCTGCTGACAGTAGTTGACAATCCGGTGCCGGGGATGTATAATGTAGGCAAAAAAAGAACGGTACAAAACGAGGTGACAATATTGAAACCGTGATATAATATTAACAATATTTGAAGGAGTGTCAGCAAAATGGACGAAAAGAAAAAAGGACTATTACTCAATAATAATGTATTATTTATTATTGCTATATTTATTGTTCTTGCCGCTGCGGTTTTTCTTTTCATAAAGTTTTTTAAGCTGATCGATGAAAAGAAAAAGCCGGAATATACGGTCACGGCGCACTTGTACGGCAGCTTGGATTCGGCAAAGACCTGCATTTATAAAGGCAGCATTTATTATGCCGATTCGCAAGGGCTGCACAGCTTATCGGACGAAAAAAACGTAGATGCCGAGCTTGGTGACTGCTTGTTGAATGTTTATGCAGACAAGCTATACATTTACAAGCCCGAAACGGGAGAGGTCTACTCTTATGACGGCACAGATACCAACAAGCTATTTACGGTAAACAAGCAGCAGGAGCATTTCATTGTATGTGACGATCTGATCATCACTTTGAGTGAGGACGATCACTATTATATAAAACCATCATTTTTTGATTTGAAAAGCGGAAATAGTACGGAGCTTGCGAAATCTGAAAGCAGGAAAATGTATTGGGATGAAAAACATAGCGTTGAATTCACCGAGCTTGGCGATCACATTTATATGACCGATGCAAAAGACCAATCAGGATTTTTTGAGATATTTGATAAAAACAAGAACAGTCCTGCTTTTGTTATCAGCAGAGACGGATTTTATATTCACAAAACAGACGGAGAGAATGCGTTTTTTGCGACAGCATACAATACTTCCACAGGAAGAGCCGTAAACAGATACACCTGTGATGCTGAAAACAAGCTCACTCTTGACAAAGTGATATGCGATGAGACTGTTTATGAGTATCCAAGGTATTTTTTCAGCGACGAAAAATATAGCTATGTGTATATGCAGTATTGCTCAACTCTCCCCAAAATAAAGTTTACCGACAAAACCAATGACGTTTCGGAATGCAGAGTCATTATCATTGATAGGGAAACTATGAAGAAAGCGGGTAAAGTGATCGCTCCGAGAAAGATAATAGCGATCAATGACAGCTGTTTTGTAGCTTTTGAAGACGGGAAGTTGCTCGTTTGTGATAACAAAACTCTGGAGAAACTCGATGAGTATAGTCTTGACGGTGTAAAGGAAAAAGGCAAATACACCTTTGAGACCTGCGGCGAGTATGTTTTCGTTTTTGATGACAACACGGGTGAGTGCATAAACAGGATAAAGGTATGACATAAAAAGGCATTGGTCCTGCTTACATTAGTTGACAACTCCATGCTTGTGATGTATAATACAGGCAAGTGGATTCTAAACGGAAAATGGGGTGAGCGAAATGACAAAAATTAAAAAGTGTATCATTTTTACGTTGATAATACTGGCGTTCTTTATGCTTATAGCTTTTGTTATTGGTAGGTTTATTTTTAATAAGCACACAATAAAAACTAAGTATGGAGATACATTTACTGTTGAATATGATGATTTCAAGTCTAAAAGTATTATAACATCACCTGATTCAAAGCTGTACTACACATCTTCTATGGATACAATAAAAAATGAGGATTTTATTGATTTGGAATACTCTTCAAGTATAAAGGTGTATAAATTTGATGGCGTAGCTATTTTCGATGACGGAGAGGGATTTGAATTGTTAACTAACGAAAAGGATGTTGATTCTCATCCGAAAGCTGCCAAAGTAGTATTAAAAAACATTTTGTCTGATTCGTGGTTCTTTCAGCGCAACATAAAGGACTTTGTGAATAGCCGCACATATTGTGAACAGGGCAAAAAAATATTAGAATTGATTAATTCCGAGGATTATAACAAATTATCGGATTATGGTCTCACGGAATTAACGATAAATGATTATCAGGAGCTTAATAGAATAAAGCAAGCAGCAAAGGAAGCAGTTAAACAGGATTAGATATAAAAAAGCGGTGCCAGCAAAGCACCGCTTTTTAGTTTGTCTTATTTTCCGTAGTATGCTGCGAGGTAGATCTCCTTGATCTCGCTCATAAGCGGGTATCTCGGGTTTGCGCCTGTGCACTGGTCGTTGAATGCATTCTCGGTCATTTCGTCCAGTGTTGCAAGGAAGTCCTCCTCCTTGATGCCGTAATCTGCGATAGTCGGCTTTATCTCGATTGCTTTCTTGAGCTTTTCGATCTCCTTGAGCAGGTTTTCAAACGATTCCTTGTCATTCTTTCCGCCAAAGCCGCAGTAGCGTGCAACTTCTGCATATCTTTCAAGTGTATGCGGATACTGATACTGTGAGAATGTTCCCATTTTTCTTGGTGTGGGATCGGCGTTGTAGCGCATAACTCTTGTAAGGATAAGCGCATTTGCGATGCCGTGAGGCAGGTGGTGATATGCGCCGAGCTTGTGCGCCATTGAATGATTTACGCCGAGGAATGCATTTGCGAAAGCCATACCTGCCATGCAGGCTGCATTTGCCATTTTTTCTCTTGCAACGGGATCGTTTGCGCCGTTTGTATATGCGCTCGGCAGATAGTCGAAGACGAGTTTTGCGGCTTTGAGCGCCAGTGCATCGGTATAATCCGAAGCCATTATGGAAGCGTAAGCCTCAAGTGCGTGCGTGAGAACGTCGATACCCGAAGCGCAGGTGAGTCCCTTTGGTGCGTGCATCATCAGGTCGGCATCGACGACAGCCATGTTCGGCAGCAGCTCATAATCTGCGATAGGGTACTTTGTGCCTGTTTCCTGATCGGTGATGATGGCAAAAGGTGTTACCTCAGAGCCTGTTCCTGCAGAGGTAGGAACTGCGACGAAATATGCTTTTTCGCCCATTTTTGGGAACGTATATATCCTCTTTCTTATATCCATAAAGTCCATGGACATATCTTCAAAATCAGCATCGGGGTGCTCATAAAGGACCCACATGATCTTTGCTGCGTCCATTGCCGAGCCGCCGCCGAGTGCGATGATAACATCAGGCTCAAACTCGTTCATCTCTCTTGCGCCTGCCTGTGCATTTGCAAGGGTAGGATCGGGCTGGACATCTGAGAAGATATGATAGGTGATGCCAAGCTCAGCGAGCTTATCGGTAATGCATTTTGCAAAGCCGCTCTTGTAAAGGAAGGTATCGGTAACAAGGAATGCTCTCTTTTTACCGAGGACATCTTTTATCTCATTAAGGGCAACAGGCAGACAGCCGTTTTTGAAATATACCTTTTCGGGTGTTCTGAACCAGAGCATATTCTCTCTCCTCTCCGCAACGGTCTTGATGTTCAACAGGTGCTTTACGCCGACGTTCTCCGAAACGGAGTTGCCGCCCCACGAGCCGCAGCCGAGTGTGAGCGACGGTGCGAGCTTGAAGTTGTAAAGGTCGCCTATGCCGCCGTGTGAAGAAGGGGTATTGATGAGTATACGGCAGGTCTTCATTCTGTTCCTGAACTTTTCTATCTTTTCCTGCTGCGAAACGACATCGCAGTAGAGAGATGATGTATGACCTATACCGCCGTCACGCACGAGCCTGTCCGCTTTATCCAGTGCATCGTCAAAATCCTTGGCTTTATACATTGCAAGGACGGGTGACAGCTTTTCGTGAGCAAACTCCTCGCTTATATCCACATTTGTGACCTCACCGATGAGAATTTTAGCATCCTCGGGAGTTTCAACGCCTGCCAGCTCGGCTATTTTGTGAGCCGACTGACCAACGATTTTAGCATTGAGCGAGCCGTTGATTATGATCGTCTTTCTGACCTTCTCGGTCTCCTCTTTATTAAGGATATAGCAGCCTCTTGCCTTGAACTCTTTTCTTACAGCATCGTATATGCTCTTGTCAACTATGACAGACTGCTCGGAAGCACATATCATACCGTTATCAAAGGTCTTGGAATGTATTATCGAGGAAACTGCGAGCAGGATATCTGCTGAGCTGTCGATAACGGCAGGAGTATTACCTGCGCCAACGCCGATAGCAGGCTTTCCGCTTGAATAAGCAGCCTTGACCATTCCCGGTCCGCCTGTTGCAAGGATACAGTCAGCCTCACGCATAACTGTCTGCGTAAGCTCAAGTGAAGGTACATCTATCCAGCCGATGATCCCCTCGGGAGCGCCTGCTTTTATAGCAGCCTCAAGTACGACCTTTGCCGCAGCGATAGTTGACTCCTTTGCCCTTGGGTGAGGCGAGATGATGATAGCATTTCTTGTTTTAAGGCACAAAAGTGCTTTGAATATTGCGGTAGAGGTAGGGTTGGTGGTAGGTATTACCGCAGCGATAACGCCGATTGGCTCTGCGAGCACAGTCGTTCCGTATACCTCGTCACGCTCTATCACATCACAGGTCCTGACGTTTTTATACTTGTTGTAGATGTACTCACTCGCATAATGGTTCTTGATGACCTTATCCTCAACGATGCCCATGCCCGTTTCTTCAACAGCGAGCTTGGCAAGCGGTATCCTTGCTTTATTTGCTGCGATCGCAGCTGCTCGGAATATTTTATCGACCTGCTCCTGAGAGAAAGTTGAATACTTTTCCTGAGCCTTTCTCAGTTCTGCAAGCCTGTTTTCAAGCGCCGGGACAGTGTCTACAAAGTATGTTGCTGCCATAGAGATTACCTCCGCTTTACAAAAATGTCGGTGCACTGAAAATGCACCGCAAAACCTAATGTTTTCGTTAATATCATTATACAATAGTCTGATATTTTTGTCAAATTTTATTCGCACAGCTTTTACGGGCTTTTGTAGGTTTTTCTTATGCACTTTTCATAAACTCACGTTGCACAGCTTTAACACTGTAATGCGTTCATTCGGACAGCGAAATTGTGAATCTGGTGTTAAATATTTGAGTTTTAAATGTATACGTTTGTGATTATAACGAAAAAGCTCTTGACTTTGTTAAAAAAGAGTGTATAATATATACAGTATAAGGAGTTCTTATGCCGATCCTGTGCGTTTTAGTGCGCAGTGATCGTTAGTTTTACGGAAGGAATGATTTGATGAGTGAAAAAAGACTGCTCGCTTCGAGCGACATATATGATGTTTATGAACGTGACGGATTTGCTGTGAGAGAGTACAACGATGCTTCGTACAAGGAGAAGTGTCTTTATGCTGCGCTGACTCATGCAAGAGTTGAAACAACGCTGGTGAACTCGTTCATAAAGACGCCGACTTTGCGTGAGGTATCTGTCGTTGACGGAAGATGGTCGATAACGATGGATTTCATAAAGGGCAAAACCATGCAGCAGCTTATGGACGAAAATCCCGGAAATATGGACAAGTATCTGAACCAGTTCATTGATATACAGACGGAGATACACGCACAGTATATGCCGCTGCTTTCAAAGCTGAAGGACAAGATGACAAGGCAGATAAAATCCCTCGGGCAGATAGACGAGATAAAGAAGTATGAGCTGCTGACAAGGCTTGACTCGATGCCTAAGCACATAAAGCTGTGCCACGGTAATTTTGCGCCTAAGAACATAATAATAAACGATGAGGGAACCTATGTCATCAACTGGGGCTCGGCAAGGCAGGGAAATGCTTCGGCGGACGTTGCAAGAACGTATCTGCTGCTGTGCCTTAACAACCCCGAGATAGCTGAGCCGTATCTTGACAAATACTGCATCAAGAGCGGAACTTCAAAGCAGTATGTTCAGGCGTGGCTGCCGATAGTTGCGGCTGCACAGCTTATAAAGGGCAAGCCTGAGGAGAAGGATCTGCTGATGAGGTGGATAGACGTTGTTGACTATTCCTGAAATGACGGATAGTGACGGAGATTTAGTCGATTGTAACAAATGGGTAACTTCGTTTTGTGCAAAAGTGCACAAAAGATTTGAATGCCGGTGGTGATTTTGTTCACTATCGGCATTTTTGGTAACAAAACGGTGCAAAGTATTTACAATAGATAATAGCTGTGGTAAAATCTATTTATTGATAGTGGGCAAGTGCTCATTGTATTGATTCTGAAAAAATAGAAACAGCATTTTTGAAAGGATGTCCAAATAAGACGGGCAAGGGGAATAAAATGAAAAAGTTACTTATCACAGTTATTATATCGCTTGTTGCTGTAATCGGCGCAGGCTGCTCGGGCAAGGAAAGCTCCGAGGATTCGCAGGAGATCACTGCGGCTTCACAGCAGGCCGAAAGCTCCTCACAGGCTGAGGAAGTTAAGGCTTCTGATTTTACGGTGCTGCCAAACGGCGCAGAAAAGGCACTTAACACAGCTGCTGCAAAGGCGGACAAGGCTTATCCCGAGATCAAGGGAAAGAGATCGTTCGGATACACCGGCAAAAAGGACGTTAACGGCGTTAACTGCTACTGCTTCAAGGTGTATGACGAGAAGGACGATACAACAATACACGTTGCCGATGTTGCGGTAAGCGAGGACAGCACAAAGGTGTTCATCAGCGAGGAAGGCAAGGTATTTACAGCTGCAAAGGAAGCTGCTGCTGAAAAAAGCTGGACTGACACAGCTACTGCTGCATTCGTGAAGAAATAATACATAATACTATACTATATCAGTGAAACTGCTGCGAAATATTGCGGCAGTTTTTCTTTTGCCTTAAATTGTAACCCTGCGCTTGCGGGATACGTCAATATAAGTGAAGCGCTTCAGAACAGGGACGGAGGAAGAGATGTGTCAAACGATGAATTGATAGCTTTGCTGGAGGTGCGTGACAAAAGTGCGCTTGCGCAGCTGGAGGAGAAATACGGGGCATATTGCAGCAGCATCGCTATGAATATCCTGCGCAGCAGGCAGGACTGCGAGGAGTGCCTTAATGACGTTTATCTTTCGGTGTGGAAAGCTATACCTCCTGCCAAGCCGGATGACCTGAAGATGTACATTGCAGGTATCACAAGAAATGCAGCGATAAACCTGTGGCGCAAAAAGCACGCAGAAAAGCGTGGCTCGGGGCACGTTGAGCTGCTGCTTGAGGAGCTTTCCGATGCGGCAGCTTCGGAAGATGCGCTTGAAAAGCTGGACGAAACGCTTGCACTGAGGGAGGCATTCAACGGATTTCTTGAACAGCTCAAGCCCGAACAGCGCAGGATATTCCTGCTGAGATACTGGTACATGGACACGGTCGGGGAGATAGCGCAGAAGCTGGATATCACGCAGAGCAAGGTCAAGGTCACCTTGCACCGCACAAGGAAAAAGCTGAAAAAGCTGCTGGAAAGAGAGGGATTGTTATGAACGATAAGATGCTTGATATTATTGGGCTTGCAGATGAAAAGTATCTGCACGAAGCAGAAGGAAAGCCTGTTATGAAACAGACAAAGCACCGCCGTAAGCTCTCGGCAAAGGTGGTGGCTGTTGCAGCCGCAGCAGCGGTAATGACCGTCACCGCAGGTGCTTATGCAGTTGCAAAACTGACAAATAAGGAAAGCGTGGGCGATTTTTACGACAGCAGTGCTGTGAGCGAAATGGATAACCGAGGATATGGAAACGGCACAGTTAGCACGAACAGCCATTTTTCTATAACCCTTGAAACTGTACTGAGAGATGATTACAAGCTGATCCCGGTAGTAACGATAAAGCCGCTTGATGATCAGGCGGAGGATTATCTTGCACAAAGCGGTGAGCTGCCATATCCGATGACGTATTATTCAGATACCAACGAACCGAGTAACTGGAATGTGGCTTGTTATGCACGGGACT
>DFFV01000103.1 GCA_002371625.1 Ruminococcus sp. UBA3767 | reverse complement strand
TTGATTTCTCCAAGGAATTCAACGAGGCTATCGAAGCAAAGCAGGTAGCTGAGCAGAATTATCTTAAAACCAAGACCGAGCAGAACCAGGCTATCGTTGTTGCCGAGGCTGAGGCAAAGAAAAAGGTCATCGCCGCTGAGGCTGATGCCAAGGCTATCAAGGCAAGGGCAGATGCACAGGCAGCTGCAAACAAGACTATTGCTGAGTCGCTCAGTCCTACACTGATACAGTATCATACCATTGAGAAGTGGAACGGTGTAGTTCCAAAGGTAGCAGGAAGCGCAAATCCGCTGCTGACAATGGATCTTGATGATTACAGCACATCGTCATCATCACAGTCCTCGGGTTCGTCTACACCTGCTCAGACAACGACACGATAAAGCATAAAAGGGAAGAGCCGCAGACCTTGACGGTGTGCGGCTCTTGATATGTATGAAAAGCTGTTTTCCGGTTCAGCCGGTCAGCAGGGCTGCACAGCTTATCAGCCCGGTGACACTTTGGAGGTATAAAAAATGCTTCCCGCTTTCATGGCAATAACATATCACGCATAAAGCCGAATGTCAATACAAAAAGCCGAATTTTATCCGAATTGTAAATCAACTGTTGCAATTTTGATATAGCCGTGTTATAATGGTTACAATAAACGCTTGAAAGGGGTGCTGAAAATGACTGCAAAGGCAGTGCTGCTGATAGTGTCGGGTATAATGTTCCTTGTTGGTTTTCTTGTAGTGTTCCTGGGCGTAAAAAAGCGCCAGCGCTGTACCGAGCCGACCGAGGCGACGATAGTCGATATAAAAAGAGATGTCGATGAAAACGAAAAGGGCGCAAAGTCTTACAGCTATCGCCCTGTGGTCGAGTTCAGTGTGGGCACGCAGAAAATACGGAAAACTGCAAAGGTGTCATCTTCAAGCAGAAAAGCCTATAAGGTCGGCGGAACGGTCGAGGTAAGGTTCAATCCGCTCAAGCCTACCGAATTTGTCACCGCAAAGCAGAAAAAAGGCTATTTTTCGGGCGGTACTCTTATGCTTATCGCTTTGGCGGTCGCAGTGATAACCCTGATCTATGGCTGAATAAACAAAACCAAGCTCCGTGCCATGCTCCACGGAGCTTTTAACGGGGATCATGCATCTGACCATCACTTTTTTAAAATTATTTGCAGTTTTAATCAAATACTAATAATAGTGAGTTATATTATTTATCGGTAAAGCGGAAAGTACAGATGTACTATTGTGATCCAAGACGGGATAAAGAGTGATTTATAATTATTCTTGTTGTTTTTTGAAAAAAGAACGGAGGTCATATAAATGTCAGGAATCAAGAACAGTCCCCGTGCTGAGCGCAAAAAAAGAGCGCTCATGAGAAAAGGCGGGCTGTTGATCGCAATTGCAGCTGTGGCAGCTATACTTGGTCTTATGATATGGCTCATGATCCATATAATCAATAAGGGCAGCGAAAGCGGCGACAGTGAAATAACGCTGAAAACCTTTCCTGTCGGTTCATCGCAGAGCAGCTCTGCAGCAGAAAGCTCTTCTAAAAAAGAGGACAGCAGCAAAGCGCAGGAGGTATTATCTGCACCAAAGCTGGATAAAAATAACGTGATCGCTGAAAATGGGGCAGTCACGCTGAAATGGGACGCAGTCAAAGGAGCTGAGGGATATACTATTTACCGCACCAATGACGGCAAGACCGAGAAATTTCAGGTAAAAGGCGATCAGACATCCTATGAGGACAAAGCTGTTGAGGCAGGAAAGACATATACCTATTCGGTCACGGCTGACGCAGCACATACCGAGAGCAAGGCAAGCGATGAGATACAGGTGAAGACACCGGCTGCGGTAAAATATAAAACGCTGTATTTTGTTCCCAAAGGAACAGCTTTCTATAATGACAACCTGACAGTTTATAAAACTACCCTTGAGGACTGCTACTTTACAGGAGCTCCCGATGAGAAGAATAAAGGGTATATCAGAATGGATGCCGAGTTCACAACAAAGCTGGTAAAGTCGAATTCCAAGGGACTTGAAGCACAAAAGAACACAAAAACACTTGCAACCGGAAATATCGGGCAGGAGGGCGGAACTATCTTCGGAAGCTCAGCCTGCGGTCCGGCAGCAGCGGCAGTACTCGTTCAAGCTGAAAAGGGCGAGGTCTGGAACAAGGACGAGCTGATAACTTTTACCGAAAAGAACAAGCTCTCCGATCAGGGAAGCATGACAGGCTCGATCGGCGAGGGCGGAATGAGCGCACCTATGGTCATCAAGCTGATCGAAATGTATTCAAAGGGAAGGTACACTGCCAAGAATTCGTACAACTCCAAGATCGAACCTTCAAAGCAGCTTGTAGATCTGATAGATAATGGACAGAGATGTATCCTTTCGGTAAGGTACGCCTGGGGCATAGTGCACCACCCGTATTCGATAATCCACTTTGTCACCATCGCAGGTTATCAGAAAGCAAGCGACGGAAAAACCTACTTCTACTATTGCGACACCGCACACGGCAATGATATTATGGGACTCAAAAAGGTCGAAGCAAGCGAACTTGATAAGTCTGTGCTGTCTGTTGAAGGCGAGCCGATATGTATGATAACACTGGACTAAAATGAAAACTCAAATCTGAGCTGATCGGAAACGGTCAGCTCTTTTATTATGCCCTTTTCAAAAACGGCGGTCATCTCATTTCCGTTGTGCGAGCCTTTTTCGGTCACCGTGTCACCGTCCTTTGTGCAGGTAAGATCCTTTTTCGCAATAAGGTCTTCAAGTGCACCGCAGCACACCGCCGCAGGCGAAGCGGCAGGGATATCCTCACGCTCAAGCTCGTATTTGAGCCCTTGGAGATCGAGAGTGCATACGCTGCCCGTAAACGTCAGCTTCAATCCCTCTATCGTCTTGGGCGAGGTGTACTGCATTTCCCACACATCCGCATCGGCACGCTTCAGCTCGCAGGAATACTCGCTGCTGCCCTGAGTTATCTTAACTGTGCCCTCAAATTTTTCGTCAATGTCACACGGCTTTGCGCTTTCCCTGCCCGAGCAGGAGCAAAAGCAAAGCGCCGTAATTATCACCGCAGCAAACAGCCTTGTACGCATAGATCAGTACCTCCGATAAAAAAGCGGCTCTCTTGCCAGAAGAAAGCCGCCGTATTTATTATCTGTGTGATATCTTATCCTCAAATTTTTTCATAAAACGTGGAACTGCGCCGAGAATGTCGCTTGCCAGCAATGAACGTGGTGAGCATTCCTCGCAGAGCATCTGCGCTGTGGAGCCCATAATATAGCTTGCCAGCGTACAGGCATCATTTGCAGTGCAGCCCTGTGCAGCCAGCGAAGCGACCATGCCTGCGAGCATATCTCCCGAGCCGCCCTTTGCGAGCGCCGTGTTGCCCGAGCGTATAACCACGCATTTGCCGGGGCTTACTGCCAAACTCTCCGCTCCCTTTGCAAGCACCGTTACCGAGTATTTCTGCGAAAGCTCACGGGCAAGCTCAAAACGCTCCTGCAGCGCCTGTTCAACGCTCACCCTGCAAAGCCTTGCCAGCTCGGCAGGATGCGGCGTAAGTATCACATCAGATCTTTTCTTCTGTAATACATCTATATTCGCCGCAAGAGAATTTATGCCGTCCGCATCAACGACCACAGTGCATTCGCTCTTTTCAATGATCTGCGCCACAAGTGCCTCCGTCTGCGCTGTGTGTCCGAGCCCGCAGCCGATGAGCAGGCAGTTTGCACCGCTTGTTTTTTCAAGTATAGCTTTGGCGCTGCTTTGCGAAAGCGAACCTGTGCTGTCGCTTTCAAGCTCGGTGTAGATACATTCCATTATACTGCCCGAAAGTGAGCGAATTACCTTTGGAGTCGTGCAAAGCTCGCAAAGCCCGACACCCGTTCTCATTGCACCAAGCACGCTTATGCCTGCCGCACCGATATATCTGTCACTTCCGCAGACCGCAGTGAGCCTGCCGAAAGTACCCTTGTGCCCGTAAGGCACACGCTCGGGCAGCAGCCCTGCCGCATATTCATCATCGCAAACGAAAACAGGGCAGCCTTCCTCGGTGCTTTCGGGGATACCGATGTCGGCTGTGATTATCTTACCGCAAAGGTACCTGCTCGGTGAAAGCAGCATACCCAGCTTTTTCTTGTGAAATGTTACCGTTATATCCGCCGCAAATGAGTTCTCGTCAGCGAGTCCGCTTTTTGCGCTGCACCCCGAGGGTATATCGCAGGCTATGCGCTTAGCCTGCGTTTCGTTTGCATTGCGGAAAAGCTCAGCTATCTCATCGCTCAGCGCACCGTGAAAGCCTGTGCCGAAAACGCAGTCAACAATTAGTGCGAAGCTGCCAAGAATCTGCCTGTCGCTGCAAGCGCTTATGACCTTTACACCGCTGCCCATTTTTGAAAACGCAGCCTTTGAAAGCTCTGTTCCTGCCTCGCCGCAGCAAAGCATCACCGTGGTATCTATTCCCGAATCTGCGATTATCCGTGCCGCAACGAACCCGTCACCGCCGTTGTTGCCGCTGCCTGCAAGTATCAGGCAGCTTTGCAGACCGCTTTTTATACATTCACCCGTGACTATCCTTGCAAGCGCCTCGCCTGCGTTATCCATAAGCTCTGCAAGGCTCCTGCCCTGTTCATCGCTGAGCTGTTCGCAGCGGCGCATCTGCTGCACCGTAAGGACCTTGTGCATGGTAAGCGCTCCTTTCATCAAGCGTAAGCTGTGTTATTCCTCGCTGTCATCGGTATCGGGCTTGTAGGTGCTTGAAAATTCCTTTCTTATCTCTCTTGGAAGATAGGGTATTATCAGCTCCATAAGCTCGCTGTTCGGCGAGAAAAACAGCGTGGTATCGCCGTAATCCTTGTATTTGAAATCCACAAAATATTCCTTTGCGCCCTCTGCATTGTCCGAAGCGAGTACTATCGTGCTGTCCTCGTCCACTGCCATGTCATCGTCCCACAGTCCGAAAGCGGAGATGCTGTTGAACTTTACCGTGCACAGCCTTTTGCGCTTTGATTTTGCGATTATCTTGTCCACGTCAAGCTCGCCGTTGGTGAAAATATACTCATATTCCACGTCCAGCTTTTTTGTCAGCCTGAAAGAAAGATATATAGCCATTATCCCCAGAAAAACTGCGAGCGGAGCCGCCTTGACATAATATGCCATACAGGTGAAGATAAGCGACATAGCAAGCATGAATGCGCAGAATTTCACCATTACCTCAAGTGTTTTATCTCTCTTTGTCGGCGTTTTTTTTACGACCTGCTCCATGAAAGTATCTGTTACCAACCCTTGTTACCTCCCGTTATTTCAGGGCTTTTTGCCCGTAAGTATCGTAATTATTGTATCACAATCGCCCGTGTTTTTCAAGAGTTTTGTTATAAATACTGAAAATAAGGGCTTCTTGGTTGAAAAATAGAACGCCGTGTGGTATACTTATTGACGGTATACGGGAAGGGGAAATGACTAAATGGTAATTGATTTTCATGTACACGCATTTAACCCGAAAATTGCAGAAAAGGCGGTGAGCGTGCTCCAGGCACGCTGCGGCATAGAGCCTTACACAAGGGGGCTCATCGGGCAGACACTTGAAAGAATGAACGAGTGGGGAGTGGATAAGTCGGTGCTTTTGTCCATTGCCACAAAGCCCTCGCAGCAGACTATCATAAACGACTGGGCGCAGCAGCAGGAGTCGGATAGGTTCATTCCCTTCGGCAGCGTCCACCCCGATGCGCCCGATGCGGTGCAGGAGGTGTTTCGCATAAAGCAGCTCGGGCTTCACGGGATAAAGCTGCACCCCGATTATCAGGACTTCATGGCTGATGACCCAAAGCTCGATCCGATAATGGATGCTGCAAGGCAGGCTGATCTTCCCGTGATATTCCATTCGGGGTATGATGTGCTTTCACCGCAGCTGATACATTGTCCTGCGCAGGCTGCGCTTGAACTGATAAAAAGGAACAAGGGCAGCAGGATAATACTTGCTCACCTTGGCTGCAACGATTACTGGCAGGATGTTTATGACCTTATCGCAGGCATTGACGGGGAAGTGTATTTTGATACCGCCTTTACCTCGTGGAAATGTCCCGATGATATAATGACGAAAATAATCAATAAGCACGGCGCTGACAGGATACTGTTCGCAAGCGATATGCCCTGGGACAGACCCGACAGGATAAGAGATAAAATACTCGGGCTGAAGCTATCGGATGATGCCAAGGAAAAAATACTCGGGCTTAATGCGCAAAGGCTGCTCGGGATCTGAAAAACGGAAGTGATAAAATGTCGGTCAAAGATGATATAGCGGATATTCTTGAAAAAAGCAGAGGCGAGTTCGTTTCGGGACAGGAGCTTGCGCAGCGGCTCGGCTGCACAAGGGGAGCTGTATGGAAAGCGGTAAGAACGCTGCAAAAGCAGGGCTTTGCCATATCTGCCGTTACCAATAAGGGCTACCGCCTTGATGAGGACTGCGATGTACTCAGCGTTAGCGGAGTGGAAAAGTATCTTGGCAAGGGTGCTCACAACGTGCATATCGAGCTGCTTGACAGTACAGATTCCACCAATAACGTTATCCGCAGCTATGCTCAGCAGGGAATGCCCGAGGGAACGGTCGTTATCGCCCGTGAGCAGACAAGCGGCAGGGGAAGGCTCGGCAGGAGCTTTTATTCTCCGCAGGGAACGGGACTTTATATGAGCATCCTCCTCAGACCTGCTGCTCAGATAGGCCGTGCCGTCAGGATAACCACCTGTGCTGCGCTTGCCGTGTGCGATGCGATAGAAGCGGCAACAGGCGCAAAAGCAGGGATAAAATGGGTGAACGATGTATACCTTGAGGGAAAAAAGGTGTGCGGCATACTTACCGAGGCTTCTGTTTCAATGGAAAGCGGCGGACTGGATCACGCAGTGCTTGGCATAGGGCTGAACGTGTATGAGCCGCAGGGGGGCTTCCCCGAGGAGATAGCCGATATAGCAGGCGCTGTGACCAAGAATAAAACAGCCGACCTCAAAAACAAGCTCGCAGGCGGCATTATAGGCAGCTTTATGCGCTATTACGCCGAGCTTGAACAGGGCAGCTTCCAAAAGGCTTACAGCAAAAGGCTGATGTGGAAAGGCGAGGAGATATACGTCATCAGCGGTGAGAATAAAACGCCGTGTACACTCGTAGATGTCGATGAGGAGTGCAGATTGTGCGTGCGTGACAGCTCCGGCGCAAGCAGGCTGATATCAAGCGGCGAGATCAGTATAAGAAAAAGATAGAAAATGACCGTTTGCCTATTGAAAAAAATAAAAAAATATGTTATAATAACTTGATTGATATGGTTGTGAAGGTAGTGCTTTTATGAAAGAGATAAAAAAGGTCGCCGCAATACAGGACCTTTCGGGTATCGGCAGGTGCTCGCTGACGGTGATAATACCCGTGCTCAGCGCTATGGGCGTTCAGGTCTGTCCTGTGCCTACGGCTGTGCTCTCAGCACATACAGGCTACGGAGAATTCGTGATGCACGACCTGACCGACTTTATGATGCCCGCACTTGAACACTATAAAAAGCTCAATGTCGGGTTTGATTGTGTTTACAGCGGATTTCTCGCTTCAAGCGAGCAGATAGATCATTGCCTTGAATTTTTCTCGGCGTTCCCTGATGCGCTGAAGCTGGTCGATCCCGTTATGGGAGATGACGGAAAGGCTTATGCGACCTATACTCCCGAGCTCTGCGCAAGAATGAGCGAGCTTGTAGCAGTGGCGGATATAATCACCCCTAATCTTACCGAGGCGGCAATATTGCTGGGTGAGGATTATCCCGAGGGCGAGGTCAGCGAGGAGAAGATGAAAAGCTGGCTGGTAAGGCTTTCGGATATGGGCGCACAAAAGGTCGTTATCACAAGCGTAACGCTTGAAAACGGGCAGATGGCAACTGTGGGCTACAACAAAGCCAATGGCAGCTTCTGCAAGCTGAGCAATTCGCTCGTGCCTGCGCATTATTCCGGAACGGGAGATATGTTTGCAAGCGTGCTGATAGGAAGCCTGCTGAACGGCAAGGACCTTTCGGCAGCAATGAGCAGGGCTGCGGATTTTACCGAGCATACGCTGAGGATAACTTATGAGCATAAACGTCCATGGACGGACGGGCTTATGTTTGAGGGCGAGCTGGGCGAGCTGGTAAGCGATAACGGCGTAGACAGATGCGTCAGAATGTAACAGCGTGCAGCATCACGCAGGGAAAGCAGGCAATCGGGAAAGATGAACAGACCAAGACTCAATATCGTTCTTGTAGAACCCAGGATACCGCAGAATACGGGCAATATCTCACGCACCTGTGCGGTAACGGGCGCAGCTCTGCACCTTGTAAAGCCGTACGGCTTCACGATAACCGACAGACAACTCAAAAGAGCAGGGCTGGATTATTGGGATAAGCTGGAGATATATGAGTATGAGGATATAGGTGAGTTTTTCTCAAAAAACAGCGGAAGATTCTATTATTTCACCACCAAGGGAAGAAAGGTCCATTCGGACGTTAGTTATGATATAAGTGAGGATACCTACCTGATATTTGGCAGGGAGGATAAGGGGCTGCCCGAGAAAATGCTTTTTGAAAGCCCCGAAAGATGTGTGAGGATACCGATGAGAAATACTCTCAGAAGCCTTAATCTTTCAAACTCGGTCGCAGTTGCAGTATATGAGGTGCTCAGGCAGTGGGACTATCCCGAGCTTTCGGTGAAAGGACAGCTGACTGAATATACATGGCAGGATAATGGGGAGGAAATGCAGTAAATGGCTAAGATCAAGTTTCTTACCGACTCGGCAAGCGATATCTCGCCCGAGTATGAAAAAAAGTATGACATTATGATCCTGAATTTCAAGGTCGCTATGGGTGATAAGAGCTATACCACGAGAGTTGACTTTGATAATGAGGGGTTCTATAAAATGCTGGATGAGTATGACGGCGTGCCCTCTACTTCGCAGATAACCTCTATGGAGTATGCCGAGGTGTATAAAAGCCTCTATGAGCAGGGCTATACCGATGTTATAAATACTACCATCAACAGCCAGGGCTCGGCAACGTATTCAAATTCCGTTATGGCAGTGGATATGTTCTTTGAGGAGGTTCCAGAGGCAAAGGGAAAGATAAACTTTTACAATATCGACGGCAGAGGCTATACGGGTGCTTACGGATACCCCGTTATTCAGGGCGCTAAAAAGGCGAGAAAAGGAATGCCTGCAAAGGATATAGTGGCCTATATGAAGGACTGGATAGATAACTGCGTGATATTCTTTGCTCCGTATACCCTCAAGTATGCCAAAAAATCGGGCAGGATCCCCTCGGCTGCTGCGTTTGTGGGCGAGGTCATGGGACTCAAGCCTGTAATGAGGATACAGGATAATAAGATAGTTACCGAAACTAAGGTCAGGGGAGATAAGGCAGTTATACCTAAGATACTTGACCTTACAATAGAGCACATGATACCAAAAACTCCTTATTGCATCGTTTACGGAAATGATGAGGCAGTCAAGGAGGAAATGGCTCAGGTGATGATAAAAAAAGTCGGCTATCCGCCGGAGAAATATTTCCAGATAGGTGCGGCGATAGCTATAAACGCAGGTCCTCGTGTGGTAGGAGTCATTTTTAAAGCACAAAAGAAATAATAATCTTTACATATTCGGAGGAATATGCTATGGGAGATAAGTTGCCTTGGATACTTATGGGCGGCGGTACGGCTATAATACTTGTAACGTGCTGGTGCAGAGTGCTGCTTGATATAAACAGGACTGTGTTCTTTGCCATGCTTGCGATAGGTCTTATTATGGTCATTGTCGGCAGGATACTGTATTCCAGAGGTTCGGACAAAACAGATGACAACAGCGAAAACGGACCTGATAAGTGAAGATTTGTTAAGCTGTGATTAAAATTGCTTCGTATCCCTTGATTTTTTCGGTGGGATAACGTATAATTGAATAGGCGGCGTAAGGCTGCATAAATAAGTCGATAATGGGGTTCTCCCCAAATTTATAAAGAGAGGATGTCTGTAATTATGGCAGGTTTAAACAAGGTTAGTGTTGATGACATCAACGTAAAAGGCAAAAAGGTTCTCGTGAGAGTTGACTTCAATGTTCCGCTCAAGGACGGAGTTATTACCAACGATAACAGAATAACAGCTGCGCTTCCTACTATCAAGAAGCTCGTAGCTGACGGCGGAAAGGTAGTTCTTTGCTCGCATCTTGGCAAGCCTAAGAACGGTCCTGAGGCTAAGTTCTCACTTGCTCCGGCTGCTGCAAGACTCGCAGAGCTGGTAGATACAAAGGTAACATTCGCTGCTGACGACACAGTAGTAGGCGAAAATGCCAAGAAGGCAGTTGCTGAGATGAACGACGGCGAGATCGTTGTTCTTGAGAATACAAGATTCAGAGGAAATGAGGAGACCAAGAACGGCGAAGAGTTCGCTAAGGAGCTTGCAGACCTTGTTGACGGACAGGTATTCGTAATGGACGCTTTTGGTTCAGCTCACAGAGCACACGCTTCAACAGCAGGCGTAACAAAGTTCGTTAAGGAAACAGCAGTTGGTTACCTGATGCAGAAGGAGATCACATTCCTGGGCAACGCAGTTGAGGATCCTGTAAGACCTTTTGTTGCTATCCTGGGCGGAGCTAAGGTAGCAGATAAGCTCAACGTTATCAACAACCTGCTTGAAAAGTGCGATACACTTATCATCGGCGGCGGAATGGCTTATACATTCCTCAAGGCTCAGGGCAAGGAAGTCGGACTTTCACTGGTAGACAACGAGAAGATCGACTACTGCAAGGAAATGATGGCTAAGGCTGAAAAGCTCGGCAAAAAGCTGCTCCTGCCTATCGACACAACTATCGCAGCAGGCTTCCCTGATCCTATCGATGCACAGATCGACGTTAAGGTAGTAGATGCTGACAGCATCCCTGCCGATATGGAGGGCCTTGACATCGGTGACAAGACCGCAGCTCTCTTCGGTGACGCTGTAAAGAGCGCAAAGACAGTTGTTTGGAACGGTCCTATGGGCGTGTTCGAGAACCCTGTACTTGCAAAGGGAACTATCGCAGTTGCAAAGGCACTTGCTGAAACTGATGCTACAACTATCATCGGCGGCGGTGATTCCGCAGCAGCTGTTATCCAGCTCGGCTTTGCTGATAAGATGAGCCACATCTCAACAGGCGGCGGAGCTTCACTTGAGTACCTCGAGGGCAAGGTCCTCCCGGGAATCGACGTTATAGCTGATAAGTAATATTCCACAGGCTCAATATAAAACAAAGCTTGGGGCAGGCAGAAAAAATGCCTGCCCTTTTTGTTTGATGCGGCTGTGTCAAAAAGGGGAGAATAATGAAAACGTACAGATCGTATTTTAAAGCTAACCGTATGCTGCTGCTATCAGTGCTCATTATTATGCTGGCGTTTGATGGTATCATAATCATGTCCGGGCTTGAAAACGGATTCAACAGCGATTTTCTGATCTCAATGATCGTTTTTCTGGTGATAACCGTCGCTGTAATGGCGTTTGTTTGTATACTTATTATCCGGGGTGCCAATAAGATGATACCCGTTGCAAAGCTCATGGACGAAAAGGGTATGTGCCCGGAGGTAATAGATAAATACCGCCAGCTGAATCCTAAGATGACTGCACGGAATCATTGCGTGCTCGCTTCCTATTATCTTTCGATGGATGAGCTTGAGGCAGCCGAGAACGAGCTTGTAAAAGCTAATGGGCTTACTCTCTATGATGTGATGTCCAAGGTGTATTACAGCGACCTGTACGTTTCTTTGAGAATGAGGCAAAGACGATTTACCGATGCAGCTGTGATGTATAATAACTATGATGCTATCGCACAGCCGTTTTGCCGCTCTCACGCCGGATCTATCGCTGTTAATCATTATTCTCACGGCGCTGTCCTTTATGCGCTCAACGGCAACTTCACCGCAGCAATGGACCTTATAAATCTTATGGACAAGTCGGTCAAAAAGCAGCGGTATCTTGCCTTTACAAGAAATACATCACTTATGGCAGTGTATCTGATAATAGGCGACTTCGTTAATGCAGATCAGATCAGGCAGCGTATGCTAACCGACCTTGAAACTTTCGATGAGTTCGATATGAAGGTATATAAGTCGCTTACCTATAAAGATATAGAAACAATTTCACAGCTGTTTGACAGAAGACTTGCGCAGACGGATCAATACTGAGTAAAACGAAAGAAGGAAAGAAAATGGAATGGTTGAACATTTTTGCGGACGAATCTGAGGGCGGTCTGCTCAAAGGTGTGTTCTCGGGCTGGCAGAGCATTGTCGGCATAGTGCTGGTGGTGATCGGCATCGGTATGATCTATGTCGGAGTAAAGGTGTACCGTGGCTTCAAGATAGATTTCGGCGGTCAGGTCAATGTTCCGCAGGAGGATACCCACATTCCGACTACTGCCAAGATACAGAACAAGGTAAAAACCACAATGCCAGATTTCAACGGGCAGGGCGAAAAAGAGATAATCGAGTGGACTATGGTCTACGAGATAGACGGCGAAAAGTATAAGCAGACTATCCCCGATGACAACTATACCAAAGGTCAGATCATAGATATAAAGTATGAGCCTGATGATCCCAATGACTTTTATGTGTACGACAAGCAGGCTGAGGAAGCTGCCGCAGCGGCTGAGGCAAACGGTGAACAGGAGGAAGAACCTGCCGAGAAAAACAAGCTCGGTCTTGGAATGATCGCACTGGCGTGCCTGCTGATCGGTATCGGTGTTATGATGATCATAAGCTGAGCGTGCGTTGACAAATAAGCACGATTGTAGTATAATAATAAGGCTGAAAAGCATTATTTAGTTTAATAATAGGGCAATTGCCCGAATCAATAGAAAAGGAGTTTTTTAAAATGAAAAAAGCAGTCAGAAAAGCTATCATCGCAGGAAACTGGAAGATGAACAAAACAAGACCCGAGGCAAAGGAGCTTCTTGAAGCTATCAAGCCGCTGGTAGCAAATGCAGAGGGTAAGGTAGAGGTCATCGCTTGCGTGCCTTTCACAAACCTTGAGACCGCTATCAATACCACAGCAGGTTCAAATGTAAAGATCGGTGCAGAGAACTGCCACTTTGAAAAGAGCGGCGCATTCACAGGAGAGATCTCAGCAGATATGCTCACAGAGCTGGGCGTTGAGTATGTAGTACTCGGTCACTCTGAGAGAAGACAGTATTTCGGTGAAACAGACGAAACAGTAAATAAAAGAACAAAGGCTGCACTTGCAGCAGGCCTCAAGCCTATCGTTTGCGTTGGCGAGCTGCTGTGGGAGCGTGAGTGCAATATCACCGAGGAAGTTATCGCAAAGCAGATCAAGCTCGATTTCTACGGTGTTTCAGCTGATGACATCAAAAAGTGCGTTATCGCTTACGAGCCTGTCTGGGCTATCGGTACAGGCAAGACCGCAACAGCAGATCAGGCAGAGGAAGTTTGTGCATTTATCAGATCAATGCTCGCTAAGCTGTATGATGATGCTACCGCACAGGCAGTAACTATCCAGTACGGCGGATCTATGAATGCAGGCAACGCAGCTGAGCTGCTGAGCAAGGAGAACGTTGACGGCGGTCTTATCGGCGGCGCATCACTCAAGGCAAACGACTTCAACACTATCGTTCAGGCAGCAGTTGAAGGTTGATAAATAAGTTCACGAAATGTGATTAGAATGGAGAACAATTATGAGTAAAAAAACAGTTGTACTTGTTGTAATGGACGGCGTGGGTATCTCACAGTCACACCTTGGCGATGCCGTAACAACGGCAAACACACCTACCCTTGACAGACTGTGGAAGGAAGTACCGCACACAACACTGAAAGCACACGGCGATGCAGTAGGACTTCCGACAGATGACGATATGGGCAACTCCGAGGTAGGACATAACGCACTTGGCTGCGGACAGATCTATTCTCAGGGCGCAAAGCTGGTAAACGAATCTATCTCCAGCGGAAAAATGTTTGAATCTGCAACATGGAAAAAGCTCGTTTCTAATGTAAAGGAAAATGGCTCTGTGTTCCATTTCCTCGGCCTGCTTTCCGACGGAAATGTACATTCCAACATCGCACATCTGAAAACAATGCTTGCACAGTGCAAGAAAGAGGGCGTTGCAAAGGTAAGATGCCATATCCTGCTTGACGGACGTGACGTTCCCGCAACAAGTGCACCTATCTATATTGAGGATCTTGAAAAGTGCATGGCTGAGCTTAACGATGCATCGTTCGATGCACAGATAGCTTCCGGCGGCGGAAGAATGAAGATAACAATGGACAGATATCAGGCTGACTGGGGCATGGTAGAGCTTGGCTGGAACACACACGTTCACGGCGAGGGCAGACAGTTTGCAACAGCACTTGAAGCAGTCGAGACTCTCAGAGGGGAGACCGATGCTATCGACCAGGATCTTCCTCCTTTCGTTATCGCAAAGGACGGCAAGCCTGTAGGCAAGGTCGAGGACAACGACAGCGTAGTTCTTTTCAATTTCAGAGGCGACAGAGCGCTTGAGATATCTATGGCATTTGACGGCGGAGCAGAGTTCAAGCACTTTGACAGAGGCGTTATGCCAAAGGTGATCTATGCAGGTATGCTGGAGTATGACGGAGATCTGAAAATACCTAACAACTATCTTGTAAATCCGCCTGAGATAAAGAATACTCTTTCTGAGGTGCTCGTTAATGCAGGACTTAATTCCTATGCAGTTTCCGAGACACAGAAGTACGGTCATGTTACATATTTCTGGAACGGCAACCGCTCCGAGAAGTTCTCTGAGGAGCTTGAAACATGGAAGGAGATCCCTTCGGACAACGTTTCTTTCGATCAGAGACCGTGGATGAAGTCTGCGGAGATCACCGATGATATGATCGAGGCTATCAAGTCGCAGAAATATGATTTTATCAGATGTAACTATCCTAACGGAGATATGGTAGGCCACACAGGCTCAATGGATGCAACTATCGTTGCTGTTGAAGCTGTTGACCTTGGTCTTACAAGACTGCTTAAAGTTGCACAGGAATATGACTGCACAGTTCTTATCACAGCCGATCACGGCAATGCAGATGAAATGCTTGAAAAGAATAAGAAGGGCGAGATCAACGTAAGAACAGCTCACTCGCTCAACCGTGTTCCTTTCTTCATCGTAAGCAAGGATAAGTACGAGATCATCGACGCTGAAAGCACAAAGTACGGCCTTGCAAATGTTGCACCTACCGTTCTGAAGATATTCGGCATCAAAGCTCCCGACTGCTGGGAAGACTCAATGATCTGAACAGAATTTGCTGGTGGTTAATTGGGGATGACCCTTTTGAAAAAGGGTCTCTCCCCAAACCCCACCCCTAAAACTTTTAATGATTTTTCGCCATTGGCGGCTTCACCGTCAATAACGAAAAATGGTTAAGACTTAGAGTGAGATCTGAAAAAAGATTCTTTCAGGAGGGCACACCACAATAAACCATTAACAAAATCAGTTCAATCATAAAAGCTGAGGTTTTCACGCCTCAGCTTTTTTTATGCCCCAAAGTCGGTAGGGATCTCTTTTCAGTTCGCTTTCGTATATCGAAACTACGCTTTTAATATCAAAAAACATCACCTTGCAACCCCCGATGTATGCTTGCTTTATCAGTCCTTGCTCATAAGCTGTTTTCTGAATAGTGTACCATGCCTTTATCGGTGGGTGCCCGGCTTCTATCATCCATTCATCAGGCGGATAAATGCGGTTTATCTCCTCGCTTGGTGCAAACAGCTCGTTTATCTCCCTCGGCGTGATACCCTCAACGTAGTGCATCGCCGTCAGCTTGTAAATGTCCACACCGAAAAGCAGCGCCTTGCCGCCGTTGTGGATAGCGTAGTCAAGTCCGCCCTTGACAGCTTCCTCGCCGTGCTTTCCCCAACCGCTTGTGCTTATCGTGTTCGCTCCCGTAATGGTATCGGGCAGAGTGCGGAATGTGTCAGCCACAATACCCATTGCAGTTCGCTGCGCATCTTTTGGCAGTATTTTTATCTTTACCGTTATCCCGAGCTTTCTGTCCTCGTCCGTCAGTTCAAGCTCCCTGCTCAGCCTCAGCGCAGGCATAAAAATGCTGCCCTGCGGTGTAACAAGCTCTTTCAGCGTGTCTATCACAGTCATTGCGCCGCCCTCCAGCTCGCCAAAGCTGCTCAGTGAGCAGTGCACTTCCAGCACCATGCCGCTTTCAATTCCAAGGCGCACCAGCGCATTTTTCAGTTCGTCCCTGCTTACCATTTCCCTTACGCTCCTGTTGCTTAAAGTTCGTTTTTTACCAGCGCCGCTAAATAAAGCGAGCCGCAAACAAGCGTTACGCCGTCGGGGTTTTCAGCCTGCAAAGCCTTTATCTGCGCCAATATCGGCAAGTCACACTCCTGCGCATTTCCGCCAAGCGCAGTTATTTTTGCCGCAAGCTCGCCTTTGGTTATTGCCCTTTCCGAAAAACCGTCTACCGTGTAGAATCTGCTCACAAAAGGTACCAGGCTTTTCACAGCCTCGTCAATGTTCTTGTCAGCGCACATGCCGATTACAGCGCAGCACTTTTTTGCGCACCCCTCAAGCACCCTTGAAAGCGCACGCAGACCGTCGGGGTTGTGCGCACCGTCAAGTATCGTCAGCGGAGAGGAACAAAGCACCTCCACTCTTGCAGGCAGCACCGCCTGTGAGATACCAAGGCAGATATCCTCGTCACTCAGTCCGAGCTTCTCTTTCAAAAGCTCGCAGCCCTCTATCACGCTCAGCGCATTTTTTATCTGGTGCCTGCCGCCCATTGAAAGAGAATAATGCCTTCCCTTGTATCCAAACTGTGAACCGAAAATATCTACCCTGCTTATCTGCGCAATTTCAAGCTCGGGTATTATCAGCTCACTGCCGTTTTCCTCAGCCTTCTGGCGAACAACATCTGCCGCATCCTTGCTGTTTTCGCAGCTGAGCACACACGGCACACCGGGCTTAATTATCCCTGCCTTCTGAAAAGCAATCTCAGCGATAGTTCCTCCGAGTATCGCAGTGTGGTCAAGGTCTATCGTGGTTATCACAGTCAGCAGGGGAGAAGTTATAACGTTTGTGCAGTCAAGCAGTCCGCCCATTCCCGTTTCAAGCACGACCACATCGCAGCTATGTTTTGCAAAATACAAAAATGCTATCGCCTGCGATATCTCAAACTGCGAAAAGTCCTGCCTGTCAGGCGAATGCTGTGTTTTTTCCTTTACCTGCGCTGCTATCTCGTTAAGCTCATCATCGGGAATGTCTGCGCCGTTGAGCCTTATCCTGTCATTGTAGTGCACGATGTAAGGCGAGGTAAAGCAGCCTGTTTTCAGCCCTGCGTTTATGAATATCCTGCTGAACATCTCACATACCGAGCCCTTGCCGTTGGTACCTGCAACGTGAACGAACCGCAGCTTTTTCTGCGGATCGCCAAGCGTGGCAAGCAAGCGCCTTATCCTCCCAAGATCCTTGACCGGCTTGCCCGAATGTGAAAAGGCGTTTATAAACTCCATTCCCGAGTTTTGTGATGAGTATTCTACCATTTTTATTCTCCCTGCTCTGTTTATTTTTTCAAATTTCCCCAGACGTGTGCAAAATGTACTGCCGTGAAAATGCAGCCTGCAACAGCAAGGATATAGTTTCTGCGCCAAAGTCCGATAAAGACATAATACAGCGGCGGCATCAGCACGATGAAAAACATCATCACGAAAAAGCTCTGATGTCCTGCGAAGTAAAATCCCCAGCCAATGAAGTTTAGCAGCAGCACAGCTGCCGTGAGCGCAAAGAACAGCTTTTCGCTGCCGCTTGAAATTGACAGCAGCTTTGAGTCTTTGCGCACTATAAACGTCATCAGTGCGATGCACAGCGAGCCGAGCAGCTTTTCACAGATGTCAAGTGCTTTGCTTGTTTCGGTCATATTCATTATTGGGTTTTGCTTGAGGTGAAAAAGCGGCATCACCATATAGGGTATTTCCTGAACGGCAAAAAGCAGCAGTCCGATAAACCAGAATCCGACATACTGACTGCCGAAAAGCTTGAAAAACCTGAACATCTTGTCTCCTCACATTTCGTCTATTATTTCTTTGAGCTGAGCGGCGGTATCGGCGTTAACGCCTGCTGCCCGTGCAAGCTCTTCCACACCTGCTGCTTTCAGCGCTTCCTTGGTCTTGAAGGTCGTCAGCAGCTTTACCGCTTTTTTTTCACCTATGCCACGCACCTTTGTAAGCTCCAGCTGGTATGCGTTTTTGCGGTGTTTTTTTGCCTGATAGGTAATAGCGTAGCGGTGCACCTCGTCCTGAATAGCAGTTGCAAGGTTGAAAGCGCTCCTGCTTTTTGAGAGCGATATTTCTCCCTCGCCTGTTGCAACAGCCCTTGTCCTGTGGCGTGAATCCTTTACCAGACCAAACAGCGGACAGTTGACTCCCATTTCCCTCAGCAGCGGAGCAACAGCGTTAACGTGCCCCTTTCCGCCGTCAAGAAGTATCAGGTCGGGCATTATCGAAAAGCCCTCGTCGGTTTTTTCAAAATAGTTCTCAAACCGCCTGCGCAGAACTTCTCTCATGCACTCATAGTCGTTCTGCTCCTCAACCGTCTTGATCGAAAAGCGCTTGTAGTATTTCTTGCACGGTCTTCCGTTTTCAAAAACCACCATTCCTGCGACCATGTTTGTCGATGCGAGATTTGATATATCGTAGCACTCGATAAACCTCGGCGGCTTTTCAAGTCCCAGCGCTTTTGAAAGCTCCTCCAGCGCAGCGACCTCACGCTTTGTTCTTCCTATCCTGTTTGAGATAAACTCGGTAGCATTAGATTTAGCAAGCTCCGCCAGCCTGACCAGCGTGCCCCTCTGCGGCGAAAACAGTCTGACATTGTGTCCTGCCTTTTGTGTAAGGTATTGCCGCACCATATCGATGTTCTCAAATTCCTCGTCTATCAGCACATCGTGTACTATCTTGTCCCTGCCCGAGTAGTATTGTATCAGGAACTGCTCACGCATCTGCGCTCCGTCCAGCTTTTCACCGAGAAAGAAGTCTGACTTGTCAAAAAGCCTGCCGCCTCTGTACATTATCACGCTTGCGCAAGCCATCTCGCTGTTGTTTGCAACAGCAACTATATCCATATCCTTTATCTTCTCGTCAACTATCTTCTGGCTCTCGGCGGCCTTGTTTATCGCATTTATCCTGTCACGCAGCTTGGCAGCTCTTTCAAATTCGAGGTTTTCCGCAGCCTCGTTCATCTCGTCCGTCAGGCGCTTTACCGAGTCCTCCGAGCCGCTCCTTATGAAATCTACCGCCTGCGAAACTATCGCATTGTAGTCCTCGCAGCTTATTTTTCCCGTGCACACGCCCATGCACAGCTTTATGTGAAAATTCAGGCAAGGGCGCTGCTTGCGGATATCCTGCGGAAATCTTCTCGAACAGGTCGGCAGCATAAAAACTCTGTTAGCCTCGGTGACCGCCTGCCTTACCGCAAACGAGCTTGTGTAGGGACCTATATATTTTGCGCCGTCCTCTTCCTTTTGCAGCGCAGCCTGAAGCCTCGGGTACTGCTCATCGGTGACCTTGATGTAGCTGTAGCCCTTGTCGTCCTTGAGCAGAATGTTATACTTTGGCTTGTATTGCTTTATCAGCGAGCATTCAAGCACCAGCGCCTCAAATTCTGAATCGGTCACGATAAACTCGTAGTCGTAAACATTTGAGACCATCTTCCACACCTTCGGCAAATGGTCCTGCCCTGCACGGAAATATGAAGACACTCGGTTTTTAAGGTTTTTTGCCTTGCCGATATATATTATCTCCTTGCTCTTGTTTTTCATTATGTAACAGCCCGGAGAGGTCGTCAGCCTGTGAGTTTTGTCACGCAGGTATCCTATCCTGGCGTTGTCGTTTTCCGTAATGTACATCTAATAGCTCCTCTTAAACCACACTGTATCCCGAACTTTTCAGCGCATCAAGCGCACGGGCGAAATTCTCCTGCTTGACAAAAACGTAGTCGGTGTTGAAAGTCGAAACTGCAAAAACTCCTATCCCGTTTTCAGCAAGTATCCCCGTCAGCTTTGAAAGTATCCCTATCAGCGAAAAATCAAGCACACCCTGAATGCGAAAGCCTTTCCAGCCGTCATCACGCTCACTCGTTTTTTGCGGGACATCTTTTGTCGGGCACACCAGCGAAAGCTCCTCGTCGGTCTTTCCGATAAAAAAGTATTCGCTGCCAAGGTCTATGTCGTTTATTGAAAACACCTTGCACACCGTAAAATCAAGCTCCAGCTTTTTTAATTCCATAAACAAAACTTCCTTTACTGTTAAGCCTTTGGCAGAACCATCGTCACGCACATCTCATCTCCATTGATATGCGCAAATATCTCTCCGCCCATTTTCAGCATAAGCTGCCTGCAAATATAAAGTCCAAGTCCGCTTCCGCTTTTCTCGCCCGTGTTCGAGCCTCGCCAGAAGCTGTCGAAAATATGCACAAGCTCGTTTTCGGGGAGCGTGCAGCCGCTGTTTGCAACGCACACCAGCTTGCAGTCCTCTTCCTCGCTCACCCTTATCTCAATGTACTTTCCGTCGCCGTACTTTATAGCGTTTTCCATAAGGTTCTGCATCACCTCTGCCGAGCGGTCGGCATCGCCTTTTATAAGGCAGTTTATAAACTTCTGCACGCTGAACTGTGTGCCGTATTCTTTCAGCCTTTCGGTGTAATGCAGCCTTATCGTGTCTATCAGCTGTTCAAGGTAGAATTCACCCACCTCAACATCCAGCTTGATAAGATCCTCACTTGCAGAGCGTGTCAGCTGAGTGACGAACTTTTCAATATCGCAGGCGTTCCTGTCAATGCTCTGCGCAGCTTCTTTCAGCTTTTCGCTGTCCGTGTAAAGTCCCTTTGAGATCGCCTTTGAGTTCAGCTTTATCGCCATCAGCGGAGTTCTTATGTCGTGCGAGATAGAAAGTATCATCGTCTGCTTTTCCTTCATCAGCTCCAGCTCATGCTCCTTTTGCCCTATCATGTTTTCCCTGAGCATATTAACGCCCCAAACGAACTTTCCGAAATACCTGCCCTTGTTCTCTTTCAGCGGAGCAGACATTTCGCCCTTTGACAGCTTGTATGGCACTTCCGAGAGCTTGTTGAACGGGCGCAGCAGACTGAACCTTATAAACAAAAGCACACCCACCGTCAGCACGCTTATCACGCCCAGCGAAATGTTGAGTATCACTCTCTCGTTTGAAGCGTCGCTGCCCGAAGCCTTGTAATCGAACCTGTAAAGCTGTGAGCCGACTTGGCAGATGCGGTAGTCGCCTTTTGAATTGAAAAAGCTGTCGCTGCCATCGTCCTTTACAACTGCCGTGACGTATTCACACCCCGAAATATCAGGCTCTTTCCCGGAATCTATCACCTTGCACAGCCGCTCTATCTCCACACGGTAAGGTTTTGAGCTGTCACCCTCGGACGAGAGCGCAAGGTTTGCGATAACAAATACCGCAGCAATGCACACCAAAAGCACTGCGGATATCACGTTGAATCTTTTCATATAAATTTATACCCCACGCCCCACACAGTCTGTATCCTTACAGGCTTTTTAGGGTCATCCTCTATTTTTTCACGCAGCCACTTGATGTGAACGGTCAGCGTCTGCTGTTCCGAAAAGCTGTCGCTGCCCCATATCTTGTTGAACAGAAACTCTTTTGTCAGCGTCTTGTTCGGGTTCTCTACCAGCAGCTGCAAAAGCTCGAATTCCTTTGCCGTAAGCTCCAGCTGCCTGCCGTTTTTAAAGGCTATCCTTTCCGCCTTGTTAAGCCTCAGCTCACCGCTCGTCACCTCGTCAAGTGAGTACCTGCGCTTGAAAATTCCCGCTATCTTGGCAAGCAGTATATCAATGTCAAAGGGCTTTTCAAGGTAGTCGTCAGCCCCAAGGGTAAGCCCGTTGAGCTTGTCGTTTTTTTCGCCCTTTGCGCTGAGAATAAATATCGGCGTGTCGCTTTGCTTTCTTATTCTGTCGCACACCTGAAACCCGTCCATACCGGGAAGCATAATATCCAGCAGGACGAGCCGTGCACCGTATTTTTCAAAAATGCTCAGCGCTTTCTCGCCGCTGTCTGCTGCGGTCACGGTGTACCCCTCAGCCCGCAGAAAGTCGCTCATCAGCGTGGAAAGCTCCTTGTTGTCCTCGGTAATAAGTATGTCTATCATCTTCTCACCCCATATCAAAGATAAAACAGCTCTTCAAATTTCACGTCCAGCGCAATGCACAGTATCAGTGCCAGCTTTGCCGTCGGACTGAACTGCCCCGTTTCGATAGAGCTTATCGTGTTGCGTGAAACGCCTACCAGCTTTGCAAGGTCAGCCTGCGACATACCCTTTTGAGTGCGCACCTCTTTGAGATTGTTTTTAAGTACCAGCGATTCGTTCATTTTATCACCCTGCTATACTGATTATAAGACTTACAGCGGCGTAAATGAATAACAGTGCTGATACTGCAAGTACCGCTATCTCGTGCTTCTTTTTCATTTTAGCGACCTTGTAGCCCCATAAAGCGACAAGTGCCGATGAGATTATCAGCAGGTAGCCGAAATGTGCGCTGTGCTTCAGACTCGTGTGGTCAAGCATCATAAGCACGCAGGCAACGAGCAATGCAGTTATACCTCCGATGCGCTGGGCTTTGTTTATAATGTCGAGTTCATAGATGTCCTGCTGTTTGTTTTCCTGTCTGCTCAGTTCAAGTATCTGCTCTTTGTTCATTTTTAATGCCCCCATATTTATTGGTTGACAAGTTTACTTGTCACGAGTACAGCATATCATAGCCAAGTTTACTTGTCAACCCCTGCGACAAGAAAACTTGGCAACTTTGTAGCATTGCACAAATTGCCAAGTTAACTTTGCATATTTTCCACATAGTTTTTCTATCTGGTCTTATCTCTACCTCGTAGAGAATATCACGAAAGGGATATTCTCTTGAGCGTGAAAGGGCGAAGCCGTTTCACGGTTGGCTACCAGCCCATTTCCATAAGCCAGTTGTTCAGCGTTCTTTCACGCTCACGGATATTCATACCCTCAGAGAAGCTGCCAAGCTCCTTTTCTCCTTTTATCTCACCGTCCACTATGAACAGCACCCTTGAGCATTTTGAAGCAACTCTCGCATCGTGAGTAACCATCATTATCGTCGTGCCCTCACGGTTGAGCGAGCAGAGCATATCCATTACCTCGTCCGAGGAGCTTCTGTTAAGAGCGCCTGTCGGCTCATCGGCGAAGATTATCTGCGGATCGTTTATCATGCTGCGGCAAATGCAGGCTCTTTGCAGCTGTCCGCCCGATACCTCGTTTATATCGTTGCCGGCAGTTTCGATAATGCCCATTTTGCGCATCAGCGATTCGCCCTGTTCTCTTATCTCCTTGCGGCTGCGCTTTTTGCTTTTAGCCTCGGTCGCAGGGAGGATTATGTTGTCAAGAATGGTCAGGTTTTTGAGCATGTGCATCTGCTGAAAGATGAAGCCCATTTTTTCAAGCCTTACGTTTGCCAGCTTCTTTTTGGGCATTGCTGCGATGTTTTCGCCGTCCAGCATCACCTCGCCCGAGGTCGCATCGTCCATGCCCGATGCGGTGTAAAGCAGCGTTGATTTGCCTGAGCCTGAGGGTC
Organism: Ruminococcus sp. UBA3767; assembly: GCA_002371625.1. Classification (GTDB taxonomy): domain Bacteria; phylum Bacillota; class Clostridia; order Oscillospirales; family Ruminococcaceae; genus Hominimerdicola. Next base: position 19,289 of record DFFV01000103.1, on the reverse strand, counting down.
CCATTATTGCGACCATCTCGCCCTCGTTTACTTCAAAGCTGACGTTGCGCAGGGCGTTGTTCTGCTTTTTGTTGGTGATGTATGTCTTGCAAAGGTCTGTTACCTTGAGTATTTTCTGTGCCATAGTTATTCTCCTTTTCCTTTACTCTATGCTCGATGTCTGCTGAGCGGTTATCCTCTTGGTGTATGCTGCTGTGAGCCATACGCTTATCGCCATAAGTGCCATTATCGCTACGGGGTAGATGATGCATACCCTGATGGTGTTCATTGAGTAGGTGATGCCGCTGTTTACGCCCATAAAGCTGAATATCGGGTTGCCTATGAGCTTTGATACCGGCATAGCCAGCAAGCCCGAGATGACTGCTGAAATAACAGCTGTGATGATGAACCTCTTGGTGTGCCATTTGATTATCTTGTTATCCTTGAAGCCGATAGCCTTGAGCGTTGCTATCTCGCCTGTTTCCTTGATGACCATTGACCTTTCCATAAGCACTGCGACCATTATAACTATGGCTGCGGAGAGGATAAGGAAGAAGAACTTTATCGTATCAAATACAGGTCCTACCTCAGTCGTATCCTGCGCTTGCTTTGCGCCTGTTTTTACATCGTAAATATCGGGGAAGATGTCCTTTATCTTTTCGATGCGCTTTTCAACCTCCTTGTCGCTCGGGTCGTCGGTGAAAAGTATCTGTGCGGAGAAGCTGCCGCTCACAAAGTTGTAGTCTATATCAAGGTCCTCGTGGAATCTGATGCTGTGTCCCATATTCATCATTGCATCGTACATTCCCGAAATGATAAGCTCGTATTTTTTGTCGCCCACGGTGACGGTTATGGTGTCGCCGATGTCTGCGCCAAGATCCTTTGCGGTGGCGGGCTGGATAGCGACCTCGTCCTTGTTCTGCGGGGCGCTTCCCTTGGTGTAAACGTGTTCATCTGCCTTGTTGTTTACGCCCTGTATGCCAATGACTTTTGTTGCTTTGCCGCCGAACTCCTGCTTGCAGGATATCATCATTTCCTTAAACACTCTTGCAGGTATGCCGTTGTCCGCAAGTGTCTGCTCCATTTTTTTATACTTTTCTGTGATTTCCTGTTTGCTGCTGTCATAGCTGCTGTCGTTATTTTCAAAAGCTACATCGGAGGGTATACACGCAAGCAGCGAAAGCGTTTCCTTGCTGTTGAGGGTATCGGCGCATATATCAAGAAACTGTATTGGCAGCATCGTCAGCACAAACACAACGATGATGATAAGAAATCTCTTTGGTGCGCTCATTACGTCGTTTGATGCCATAAAGGTAGTTGCGCCAAGGCGTGACTTTGAAAGACGCAGGAAGCCCTTTCTCTTGAACCTTTCGCCTGTCTGACCGTTTCTGATAGCGTCAACAGGGGAGAGCTTGTTTGCTTTTCTTGTGCATATCAGTGCGAACAGCATTATCACTGCAACTACTGCTATTGCACAAACGATGTTTGTGAAGATGCTGCCGTTTGACTCGACCATTACCGAGGACGAGGAGAGGTCTGTCAGAAGCTCGCCGAACGGGAAGCTGAGCGCTGCGCCTATCACTGCGCCGACTGCCGAGATAGCAAGGTACTTTACAAGGTACTGGCTGCGTATCTTCATATTGCCAAGCCCTATGGCTTTCATAACGCCTATCTCTCTGAACTCGGATGAAATGGTGAACGAGATCGTAAATCTTAAAACGATGAGCGATACGATTATCAGTATTGCGCTTACTGCCAAAAGCAGCAGGGCAACTATCATATCAAAGATGTATGATGACTTGATAAACTCTTTCTTTCCGCTGAACACAAAGCTGAGGTCTGACTTGTTGAGGGTGTCAACTATGTCGTCAGGGTGATCGGTGGTGATGTAATAAAACTTGGTCAACGTGCCGAGCTTATCTGCCTGCTGCAGAAACGGCTGTGCATCCTCGTCATTGACTATCATTCTGCCGATGCCCATAAGTGCAGACCCAAGGGCTGCATCGTAGAATGTACCGCTTACCTTGAACTCCTTGTCAAGCTCACCAAGGTGCAGCTTGATTGTATCGCCGACCTTTATATCGGACTGACCCAGGAACTTGTTTGCGATGAGTATCTCGCCTTTTTTTACGCCTGTTATCTTTTGCTTGTTCTCGTCAAAGTAATTGAGCTTTGCTTCGCCAAAGGGCATAAGATCTATTGGTGATTTAAAGCCGGTCTCCTTACCGTCTGTAAAGGTGAGATCCTTAGGATCCATAAACCATATCTGCTCGTACTCAAGCTTTGATATCTTGTCCTTGTCCTTTTCAAGCACCTGATCGACGGTCTGGGTTTCTGTTCGGTTGTAGGTTGCGCACGCAACATCTGGCATATCTGCCTTGTCAAAGTAGTTATCCAGCGAGCTTGTGACCGAGATCATGCTGTTAACGCTGCCCGATATGAACATTACCGAGATAATGATGAACAAAAGGATTATCGTGTTCATCGTTCTGCCTCGTCTGAGGTCTTTCTTTAAGATAGTAAAAAACATCTCAGTTCTCCTTATCCTTGTTCTTTCTCATTTTCATAACGAATATCCCTGCGGTAATGGCTGCCGCTGTGCCTGCGATCAGTTTTATCGACTGGCTCTTTATCTCACTGCGAATTATCTGCGATGCGTGAGAGAAATACTTTGCGGCGGTATCCTCGTCGGCTTCGAGCTGCTGAGCGATGTCTGCGATTATTATCTCCTTTTCGTCCTTTGCAAACAGGTTGTGATCCTCTATCGCCTCAACAACTATCCTGCTTTGCTCGGTGGTGATGTCTGCCTTTTGTGAAAGTCTTTTGATAAATGTGTTTTTTGTCATTTTGTCGTCCCCCTTATTTTGTCCTCGTCTGGTGTATCTTCTACTGTGACTAAAGTATAGCATGGATTTTATTAAATAATCCTTAAATTTGAAATACACCGTATCTGCGCCGTATTTGCAGCGCACCAAATAAAAAAGGCTGCCGCTTTTTAATAAACGACAGCCGTGTTTTAATAATTCTATTTACCCTCAGCGCTCTGCTGGTTTGATAGCTCTTTAAGCTCTCTGCCCTCTTTAAGAAGCTCGTGCAGCACCTTTGCATCGTCCGCAGCGATAGCCTCACGGTACTTTTGCAGCTCACCGATGATGCAGTCCAGCTCGCTGACCAGCGCATTTTTGTTCATCAAAAACAGGGGAGTCCACATATCCTCGTTCAGCTTAGCAACTCTCGTAAGGTCCTTGAACGAGCCTGCGGAGAACCCCGATTGCTTTAAAAGGCTCGGGCTTTTTACATAGCAGCTTGAAACAACGTGAGCCAGCTGCGAGGTGTATGCGATTATCTCATCGTGCTCCTGCGGCGTTGCCGAAACTACCCTTGCAAAGCCCGTTTCATAAGCAAACCTTGTCACCTCATCGATAGTTTCCGCCTGCGTGTTCACTGTTGGAGTTATAATAAAGCTCGCCTTTTCAAAAAGGTTATCCACCGAGTATGCAAAGCCCGAAAACTCACGCCCTGCCATCGGGTGACAGCCAAGAAAGCGCACACCCTGCTCCGACAGCACATTTTCCACCGCACTTATTATAGCACCCTTAACACCGCAGGTGTCAATAACTATACCGCCCTTGCGGAAGCATCCCTTATTGCCGGTAATAAAATCAATCGTCTGCAAAGGGTGCAGGCTCACGATAACGATGTCGCAGCCCGATAGCTTGTCAGCCGTGATCTCCCCGTCGATAGCCTCCTGCTCCAGCGCACCTTTTACCGCCGCCTCGCTCACATCAAGACCGAAAACGCTGTGCTGGGTGTTCTTTTTTATCGCCTTTGCAAGTGAACCTCCGATAAGTCCAAGCCCAACGATTGCTACTCTCATTTTGTTTCCTCCTTTTACTTTTACGCTTTTATCTATTAAAGTATACCACTTAACAGCCGCATTGTCAAGCACACATCAAAAAACCCCGCAGCGTTTTCAAACGTTACGGGGCGATCGTTAAAAGCTATTCGCCGCTTGTCAGCTCAACGATAGCATTTGCGTACATATTCAGATTTGCCTTGAAAGTCTCCACCGAGATGTGCTCGTCAGCGCCGTGCATATTGTTGTTTTCCCAAGGGAATTCCGCACCGAAAGCAACACCGCCCTCAACGTCGTGAACGTAGGTCACACCGCCCTCGGCAATGCATTCGCCCTTTTCACCGCTAACGCCCTCGTATACCTTCAAAAGCGTCTGCACCAGCTTGCTGTCCTTGTCAACATAGTGCGGCTCCATGCAGTCGCTGCTTGTTATCTCAAAGCCGTTTTCCGTCAGCTGAGGAGCGATAATGCTGATCATCTCGCTGCTTTTCCTGTCGATAGGGAAGCGTATATCAACGCCTGCGGTCAGCTTATCTCCGCTTATTTCAAGCTGAGTCAGCACACAGGTCATCTCGCCCGATATCTCATCTGAAAAACCAAGCCCCATAGCCTTGCCGCACATATCGCCGTGAACGAACAGCTTTGAGATCCTCTCAAACTGCGGAGCATTCAGCTTTGTAAAAGCCTCAGCGACAGCCGTAGCCGTATTTGTTCCGTTTTCGGGGCGTGAACCGTGAGCCGACTTTCCCGTGATGACGCACCGCTCGCCCTCAGCTTCAAGCGTAACTCCTTTTGGTAAAGCGTCCGCAAGCTGCTCGGCGCTTATGCCCTTTAAAACCAGTTCCGCCCTGCCGGGAACAGCGTTTATCACCGTGCCTGCTTTGAGCGAAACGACACCCTTTTCGCTTTGCGGGAAATCTCCCGAAAAGGTCAGGTGTATCAGTCCCTTTTCGCAGTTGAGAACAGGGAAGCTGCCGTCAGGCGTAAACACCATGTCCGCCAGCTTGTATTTGCTTTTGTAGTAAGCGATATCCTCGCAGCCGCCTTCCTCAAAGCCGCCAAAAACCACTCTGAAATTGCGCTTTATCGGGATCTTCAGGTCCCTTATCGCCTTTATCGCATAAAGCACCGCTACGCTTGGCCCCTTGTCGTCGATAGTTCCTCTGCCATAAAGCACTCCGTCCTTTTGCGTCAGCTCAAACGGGGGAAAGCTCCAGCCTTCTCCTTCAGGAACGGTATCAAGGTGCGAAAGCACCGTCAGCGCAGGCTCGCCCTCCATGTAATCTCCGTGAACAGCGTAGCCATCAACGTTGACCGTTTTCATTCCCAGCTTTTCGAGCTGTTCCTGTCCCCATTTCAGCGCCCTTGCCGAGCCTTCACCGAACGGCTTTACAACGCTGTCTGTCACCGCAACGCTCCTTATGGCGATTATCTCGCCAAGGCTTGCAAGTATCTCCTCAAAGTTATCCTCAAAATATTTTTCAAAAGCCTGCTTGTATCCAAGCATATCATTCACTTCCTTTTCTGAGTGTGCACACAAGCACTTCCGAGGGGTTGTTCACCCTGAATTTTCCCAGCCCTGCGGTAACTACCAGCTTTCTGTCCTCGCCGAACAGCTCGCTTTTGTAAATGCCCTTTGTGTATTTCGGGAAAAACTTTCTCTCGGGAGAAAGCAGTCCGCCGACTATCGGCATTCTTACTATACCCCCGTGGCAGTGTCCCGAAAAAGTCACATCAGCGCCCCAGCGAGCATAGCTTTCAAAAAAGAACGGATCGTGTGCCAGCAGAAAACTGCACCTGTCCTTATCTGGCTTGCCAAGGCATTTTTCAAGGTATTCCACCGTCGGAACAGGCAGGCCACGGTAGCTCCAGTCGCTGTTGATGTAGTATCTCAGCGGCAGCTGCAAACCGTAAAGGTCTATCTCCTGTCCTTCACGGCTGAGTGTAACTTTTCTGTTGCGCAGCACCTGCACGCCCAGCTTTTCAAGCCTTATGCAAAGCGCACGCAGACAATCGGGCTGAAAAAGCTCGTGGTTGCCGATGATGTAGTATGTCGGTGCTATCTCCCTGAGCCTTGCAAGAAAAGCCGCCTTTGGCTTCATGTCTGTTTCGTCCCTGCTGTAAAGGTCACCCAGAAAGAAGATATAGTCAGGATCTGCGCACTCGCAGTAGGGCATTATGTTGTTGTAATTATCGCCGTAGCGCTTTTTGTGGAGGTCTGAAAGTATCAGCAGCTTTTTTCCCTCAAAGCTTTCGGGCAGCTTGCTGCAGTAAAGCTCACGCTTGCTGACCTTCACCTCTCTGTTATTTACAAGAAAAAAGCCTGCTCCGACAAATGTCAGAAGCAGACCACCAACTGTTTTTAAAGACATTGTATCACCTGTTAAGATATTTTTTCAGATCGTTCATTGCCCATTTTGCGTGGTTGTAGCCGTGACGGTAAAGCCTTTCGAGCTTTTGCGGATCGTTCTCCGTCCTGCCAACGCCGAAAGCCGAACGTGGTGTAAAAACAAATACCTTGCCCTGTGCTTTAAGCTCCATTATCCGTGCAATGCATTCGTTGTATCTTTCTGCTCTTGTCAGCATAGCCTCGCAGAACTCGGGGTACCTGCGGTATCTTGCGGCAGCCAGCTTAGTCACAGCCTCCGTCTTTTTAACATATCCAAGCGGGCGTGTGAGCACGATTATGTTTTTGTCACAGCCTGCCTTTACAGCCTGCTCGTAGGGGATAGAATCCGCAATGCCGCCGTCCATATACTTTTGACCGCCGATCTCTATCATCGGGAAAAGCAGCGGCAGCGCACAGGTCGCCCTTAGCAGCATCCACTCTTTATCATCGGGCGGAACTTTAAGGTATTCCGCCTTGCCCGTTTTAACATTTGTAACTACCGCATAAAGACCGCTGCTTTTTGCAAACTCCTCGTAGTCAAACGGAAGTATCTTGTTTGGCACCGTGTCGTAAGCATATTTCAGTCCGTAGTAGCACCTGTTTTTCGGGTCAAGCATATTTCCTGCGCCCATATATTCCTTGCGGTTCATGATCTGCGTGGCAAGCGTGTGGTTTCTTCCTATCTGTTTTGAAGCGTAGCTCACTCCGAAGGCTGCGCCTGCCGAAACGCCGATGCAGTAATCCGCATATATCTTTTCCTCCAGCAGTGCGTCCATAATGCCGCAGCTGTATATCGTCCTGCTTGCGCCGCCCTCAAAAGTAATACCTAACATAATTCTATGTCCTTTCCGCAGGGATTATTCCTTAGTCGTTATCTTTCTGCGATGAGCTGTCGCTGAGCGAGCTGTCTGCGGAGCTTTCGCCTGTTGATGAAGATGTGTTATCCTCGGTCCTTGTAAAGCTGCGCTTTGAATCGGTGAGCATATTTGTCAGATCGTCCATAGCGTTCTTTGTGGCATTATCGTCTGTAATGCGGATAACAACGTTGTCCTTCATCGTAGAAACGGTAGACTTTAAATCCTCAAGCGTTTTGACCTGATTCTGATAGATATAGCTGCTTCCGCTTACCTTTATATCCACATATACCGTTGGCTCGGCAGTAGTCGTTACCTGTGCAGCCGAGCTTGGCTCGTCCTTGCCTGCGTTTGAATCGTTTGATTTTGAGCCTTTGCCTGTACCCAGACCAAGTCCCAGGAAATTAAGCAGCAGGAAAGCCGCAGCAAGCAGCAAAAGTATCAGCAGCAAAAGCAGCAGACGCTTTTTCTTTCTTTTTTTCAGCTTCTGGTTCTGTCTTTCCAGGTCATCAATGTATTTCTTTTCAACATCCTTTTCAATACTCATTTTAATTCTCTCCTTTTTGCTTTGTAGTGTTGATCTGCGTAAAATAAATATTCTTATAGTTGCCCTTTATTTTGCCGAGCGTGTCAAGCACCTTGTTGACATCACGGTAAAGCACCTTGTCGCCGTCGTACATAAAAGCCGCAAGTATTATCGAATCCTTGGTCAGCCCGTATGAATCCAGCGCCTTTGAAAGCTCCTCGTTCAGTTTGTCGTTCACTTCAACAGCAGTAGGCTCACTATTATTGCGTGAAACGTAAATAACGTCCTTGCCGCCGGAGTATCTCATCTCAACGCTCACCATCATGCCGCTGCTGAACCCGTCAAGAGCGTCCTGCATATTCTTTGCGGCAAGCTCGGTGGCCTTGTTTTCTTCCCTTATCTTATCTATCTGCTCCTGAGCATCCTGCTGTGCCTGAACTGTTTTGGCGTTTGCCTCGTCTATTTTTTCCTGCGCCTTTTTTTCAATATCCTGCGCATTGTTTGAAACGTTTAGCATTACCCAGAACAGCATTATCATAATAATGTCAAGCAGGCTTGTCAGCTCTATAATTATGCCCTTGTTCTTGCGAAACCCGTTCATAGCTTACTCCCTTGCCTGCACGCCCTGAGCGGAGTTGCGCTCAAGAAAAAGCTGAACGTTCTTTTCGTTGTCCTCTATCTTAGCGGCAACGACACCGTCGAGTATCTTGAAGATTATCGAAAATATAAGTCCCCAGAAGGTCGAGGTCAGCGCACCGTAGAAGTTCCCCTGAACATTGCTCATATCGCTTACCATGCCCAGCAGTGAGATGACCGTTCCCAGAATGCCAAGCAGCGGGAATATTCCCGTCAGGTTCACAAACAGCGAATACAGCTTGCCTGTGTGGTTACGCATATCCACCACATCGGTCTCCTTCAGCTTGGAAACCTCGCTGTCAGCCTCCATGCTCGATGAACGTGCATCGGGAACGAAAACCGTAAGGTGCAGTTTTCTGTAAAGCCTTTCAGCAGAATTCTTGGTAGAATAGTAAACGAACGCTGTAAATACAGCCACCAGAAATATAATAAGGTCAAAACCCCAAAGGTTCATAAATATGACCGAAAAAAAGCTCTTCATCAGGTCATTCACCCCCAACCTACATAATATCACACTTTGCGCCAAAAATCAAGCGGTTTTGCGCCAATAAACACATTTTTACAAAAAAACAGAGCCGCATCACATCTGATACGGCTCTTGTGTAATAGCAGCTTATTTATCCTGTTTGCCCTTAGGCGTGTCAAAACCGCCCTTGTTGAAGAACAGCTCTCTTATCGCCAGTGCACAGCCCGAAAGGAATCTGTGCTTGTCCTCGATTATCGAAAGTTCTACCTTGCTTGCAACAAGCGCACCGCCGATCTCGGTAATAGCAGATTTAAGCATCTGGAACTCGGCTTCGGTGCGGAAATTGAAGTTGTGAAGAACTATTTTCTGCGGATTTGTTGAGAAATAAAGGTTGTTCAGCAGCACAGCCGTCAGCCTGAACCTTTCATTTATAATGTCCACAATGCTCTTTTCGCCCTTTTCGTAAGCAGCGATGAGCATATCGGGATTAACGTTGTCAAAGTTGCCTCTTGCAGCTTCATAAAGGAAAGGTGACTCCTGAGCGGAGAAAACAGCCTTTATCTTTCTTGCCACAGCCATCGGAGTCAGCTCGTTCTCAACGCAGCCTCTTCTTCCGCACTCGCAGACTGTGTCCGCATTAGGATTTATTATCATCTTATCCACAAAGTTCGTTCTGTTGTCATACGAAACGATAGGCTCGTTAAGGTTTGTAACAACGAAGTGGATCGTGTTTCCGTAGTGCAGGAAAGCGATGTTGTGACGATTGAGATCCTTAGTTTTCTGGAAGTCGATGTTCGCCATAGCCGTGCCCTTGACCGAGTTGTCAAAAACCAGCGGCAGCTGAGTGAATTCTCTTACCTTTGCAAAAGCAGTAGAATAGTCAGGCTCTGCATCCACCATTTTTATACCGAGTCTTTCGTACATTGTCGGGAAAATACCAAAGCCGATACCCAGGATATTCTGCTCGGTCAGGCAGTTGTCCGAAAGGATCTCCTTTACCGAGCTTGCGATAAAGTCCTCGATACGTTCATACTTTGTATCGCTTGTGATCTCAACGTTCCTCTTGTCGAGCACAGCGCCCGAAAGGGTAGAAAGACCAACGCTCAGCAGGTTTTCTTCGATGCTTACGCCAACAACGAACTTGTAGTGGTGGTTGATGTCGATAAGGATCTTCTTTCTTCCTCTTGGAGCTTTCTCGCTGACGTGTCTGTATTCACCTATCTCCTGGATAATGCCCTGCTCGATCATCTCGTTTGTAATGATCGTAACAGCTGCTCTTGTAAGCTCAAGAGTGCCGGCAATATCTATTCTTGACGTAGGTCCTCTCGTTTTGAGTATTTTAAGGACCTGCATACGATTTCGTCTTTTAAGATCCAGTTTGCTTATTCCATGTTGTTCCATATTATTCAAGCCTCCGTATTATTGATCATAGTATGGCTTTTTGTTGTAATCATAAACAAATTATAGCAAGATATTATGAACGTGGAATAAACAATTGATGATATTTTTAACAAAAGAGGCATTTTACATTTTCGTAACAATTGCTCAAAGTATCTTGTCTTCGTCAATGTCGTCCTCTATCTCCTCGCCGTTCATAAGTTTTCTGAGGTTTTCAAACTCCTCGGCCGAAAGCGTAACGCCCTTGCCCATTCTCGTGTGGTCGGGATTCCACTCTCTGATATCGTATTTAGGCTCTCTTTCGTTCCAGCTGATAAGGTTCAGCTCCTTAGTCCAGCCCTTAGCGTTTTCAGAAAGCACACCAAGATACTCCTTGATCTCATATTTAAGTTCTGCCATAAAAAAGACCTCCGATCTGAATATATGCAAATTCCCGTGTTATCGGGAAGATCTGCCGTTGAATAAAGCACCTACCGTTTGTAAACGTGCTTGTATATAAGTTCCCTTATCTCGCTTGCATAAGTCAGCATAAAGCAAGGGATAAATGCGGCGATGATCAATACCACAAACAGCGCATGGACATAATGACCGACAACTGCGCTTATGAGCAGGACCGAAACTATCATGTCCCACAGCCTTTTTTTCATTACCATGCTCGGTATCGTCATTATCAGGAAGCTGACCGCAGCTGCAAAGAATCCCTGCTTTGTGTAAACGTAGCAGCTCAGGACAATGATCATAAAGTAGCCGAACCAGCGCTTTTTCAGCATTATCAGTGCTGCTGCCAGCGCCACAAGTATCGCAGCAGCCTCGTTAAGGTGCAGAACTCTGAAATGGAATCCTGCGCCGACAGCACCCAGCAGCAGTATCACGATAAGGAATGAAAGCGTATCCTTTATAAATGAAGCGCTTTCAAAATGCTCAACTATCCTCTTGGGCAAAAATCTTGAAAGCAGGCTGCTCAGCGACTTTGCGTTGTAAACGAATACCATCGTGAACAGCATAAGCAGCGAAAGCGCAATGAAAATATCCGAAAGATCGAATGATTTCAGAAAGTCCGGTGTGTTCACGTTTATCAGCACCATAGCGATAAGCAGAATGTTGCTTATCACCATTTTAAAGAAGTCTATCTTAAACGGTATCAGCTTTTTCGAGTCGATAGTTCTTGCAACGAACACCGAGAAATAAGCCGCAACAGTTGATATCGCAGGACCGTAAAGACCTATCCTGGGGATAAGTATGATATTGAGCGCAACGTTCACAACGCCTGAAATAAGGCTTGTTACCAGCGAGCGCCCCGAGCGCTTTGTTGCAATGTATATCGACCCCATGAACGTCGTAAAGCACGAGAACACCGAAGAATAAATAAGTATCGGCGAGTACAGCAGACATTCGTGGAACTTCTTGCCTATCATGATGTAGGTCAGCGGCTGTATTATCAGCAGGCAGCCTGCGGCAAGAATGTAGATAAGGCTCTGGTTGAAATCAAACACCTTTTCGTAGAATTTGTCACGGTCGTCCGAATCATTCTCCGTGATAGCCGACATATTCCACGCCTGCCCGAACATCAGATATACCGTCGCCACGATGTTTGGTATCTTGTAAGCAGCAGAAAGTACGCCGTTTGCATCCTCACCCATTATGTGAGTGGTCATGAACGAATCCGAGCTGTTTGTTATCAGCCACAAAAGCTGCGCAGGTATCAGCGGCACCGAGTATTGCAGCATAACACGCAAAAGGTCCCTGTTCCAGCGGCGCAGGTCAAAGTGCTGCCACAGCTTGCAGGCAAACAGCAGGAACACCGTTGAGATGAAGTCTGCTAAGATTATAGCCAGCAGGTATTTTGCGATAGGGGAGCTTAAAATGCCGCCTATGCCGAAAAATCTGAAATCCTTGGGGAAGACCGAGAAGAACAGAATGTTGAAAAGCAGCGTAAAAACAGTTGCAATAATACCGTTGACCGCAAAAAGCGTTACCTTTTCCATAGCACGCACATAGGTCGAATAAAGCGTTTTCATGCTCGACATAAAGATGTACAGGTACAGTATCACGCCGTAGTCGCCCAGATACCTGTCCGCCACGCCCGTAAGCATAACGATGCTTTGTATCACCGCAAAAACGGCAAGTCCGGCTAAGCAAACGATGTTTCCTACCGTAAATACTGCCTTTTTGTCGTAAGCCTTGTCCAGTCCGAAGCGAATAACAGCCTCAGCGATAGTCATCGAAGCTATCGGGATAGCCCAGTTCGCTATCTGCGTGAGCAGGTCGGTAAAGCCCATCTCGTACTGAGAAAGAGCGTTTGTATATATAGGTATAAGCAGAAATACCAGTATTTTAGAACTGAAAGATCCTATTGCAAAGGTAAGCGTGTTTGAAAACAGCTTACGGTAGCTGCTGGGAGCTTTTGATTTTGACATTATCTCTACCTCTGTATAAAAAATGGTAAATGATCAGTTATCTGAATTAAAACACTATACTATTATACCACAACGCAAACCATTTTGCAATTACTTTTTTTATGTTCGCAATAAATGTGAAAAATCACTCAGGGGACTTGAAAAATCGGGAGAAATAGTGTATACTGTATACAAGATGGATAGGTAATACTAAAAGCTGTGGAAAGGAGTAAGTGTCTGCATACTGCAGGCATGGTGGAGGATATGAAAGCATTCAAGATATGTCTGATCGTTTTTCTGTCGGTATTTGCCGCTGCGTTTGCTGCAAATCTCGTAACGGAGATATTCAAGACCAAGCTCAATAAGTATTATTCCGTAAACTGAAGACCGATATGACAAAGAGCAGAGATCACGTTAAAAAACTGATCTCTGTTTTTTTTGTGGCATATTTTCAAAAAGGCTATGAAAATGATATAAAGTGCAATATTTTGATATAAATTCGGCGCACAAACGTGTTACAATAAGCTCAACAAATTGAACAGGAGGTCATGATTATGAAAAAGTTTGAAGGTTATATGCACGGTATAGATCTCGGAGGCTGGCTCTCTCAGTGTGATTACTCAAAGGACAGGCTGGAGAATTTCATCACCGAGCCTGACATCGCAAAGATCAGCAGCTGGGGACTTGACCATGTAAGAGTTCCTGTTGACTATAACATCTTCCAGGACGAGAACGGCTTTATCGAGTCGGGCTTCGGATATGTTGACAGAGCTGTTGAATGGTGCGGAAAATACGGACTTAATATGATCCTTGACCTTCATAAGACAAAGGGCTTCTCGTTTGATAAGGGCGAGAACGAGAGCAATTTCTTCAGCGATGAAAAGCTCCAGCAGTCGTTTTATGATCTGTGGGAGGAGTTTTCCAAAAGATATGTAAAATATGCCGACAGACTTGCATTTGAGCTGCTCAATGAGGTCACCGACAAGGACTATATAGATGAGTGGAACCGTATCTCACAGCAGGCAGTCAGTGTCATAAGAAAGTACAGCAAGGATATCCGCATTATCATCGGCAGCTATTGGAACAATTCCCTTGACGCAATGAAAGACCTTGCCGCACCTGCCGACGAGAATATCGTTTATACCTTCCATTGCTACGATCCGCTCGTGTTCACGCATCAGGGCGCATATTGGGTGGATAAAATGCCGAGCGATATGAGACTTGCATATAGTACTCCTATTGAGGATATCCGCAAAAAGTGCAGTGAGATCGGACTTGACGGGCTGTGTGATTTCGATCATATCTCCGTTGATAAGCTCTGCGCACAGTATTTCAAGGACAGGTTCGCAGAGGCTGAGCGCATCAGCAAGGAAAGGGACGTGCCCGTTTACTGCGGAGAGTATGGCGTAATAAACCTTGCCGATCCGCAGGATACACTTGCGTGGTATAAGGATATCAGCGAAGCGTTTGAAGCCTACGGCTTCGGCAGAGCAGCGTGGAGCTATAAGGAAATGGACTACGGCCTCAGCGATGAGCATATCGCAGGAGTTATCGACGAGCTTATAAAGTATATGTGATATAAAAAGCGTGACAGTTACGTCACGCTTTTTTGACTTTCGATAAATTGTGATATCAATGGTGTTGTGACCGAAGGGGTCTTAGGGGGCGACCGGAAAGCCCCCTGATCGTGGCGGCAGGAGTTTTGTCCGGTTCGACTTTTTGTTGAGCTTATCACTTGCAATAGAATTTGCAAAAAGCCGAAAGCGTGACATTAACATCACGCTTTTTTTGCGCACATTTATCAGATTATAGCTATCTTGAAAAGCACCGTCAGCCAGCCTGCCGCCGAAAGCAGTGCCATGAGCTTCTGTCCCCGAGGGGCAAGATGCATATATCCGCTGTTGGAGCGCTGTGCATTGTTGCTGCGAGTGTTTTTCATAGTTCTCGGATCGTTCATCATAAGTCCTCCCGTTTCATCTTTTTTTGTATTATAGCATACACAAAAAGATTTGAGGGGAAGTTTTTTGGACAGTTGCAAAAACAAATGCCGCACCCTGAAGATGCGGCATTTTTATGTATCTGCGTTATTTCATGTTGTCAAGCGAGCTGAGATCAGCAGATGATGTGTCTATCCCGTCCATATCACCGCTGTTCTGCGGCTGTGCCTGCTGAGCAGGTGTCTGAGGCTGGTAAAGCGGCTGATCGTAGTTGACCTGCTGCTGCGGCTGAGCCTGCTGATAAGCAGCCTGGTCGTAATTCTGCTGCTGTGGCTGTGCCTGCTGGTAAGCGGCCTGGTCATAATTCTGCTGCTGAGCCTGCTGTGCAAATCTGTTGTATCCGCCGCAGGCAGCCGGCTTCGCTAAACCGAACATACCGTGCATAGATGCGATGTAATCAGCATCAACTCTTATATCCGAAGCGATGTTCGAGGTCGCACGCTGGTTGTTCCTTGCGTTTGTGACCTTAACATGAGAAATGGTAACGTAGTTCTCGGTGTAATCTCTGCTGTGGCAGTATTTAGCTGTGTAGTAGGTGTTCATCTCGCCCATCTGCGGGAGCAGCGGCTGTAAAGTGAACAGGCTGTCAATGTCGGACAGAAACGTAGCCTTGAACTGCTTTTCGCCTGCCGGGTTGCCCGGGAACGGGTCAACGAACTTGAATGAAAGCTGAGGCTTGTCTGTGACAGCCCAGTCGTTGTCCTTCTCGATAAACGGTGAAGAAGCCTTGCTCTTTACAATAAATATCGCAGGCAGGAACATAGCCAGCATCTCACCTATCCAGGTGAGCCACAGGAAAATGCCGTTGACATTTGAGCTGTTGCCGGTCCTTGATGAGCTGCTTGAGAAGGAGTGCCTTGCCGAACCCATTGTCCACCTGCCGACTGCATTGATGTTCCTGATGTCCTCCCAGAGATCGCCGGGGTGTACCAGAAGGTAACCTATGTTGTGTACAGGCTGCTTTCTGTAATTTATGTAGTAATCGTAAGCAGTCCTGCCCTTCATCGCTTTGATGGAATCCTTTATCTCACTGTCGGAAGTTCCTATCGTCTTGTCGTAATCATAGAACTCCCAGATAGTAACGTTCTTGTCATAATCGGATTTCTGCTTTGAAGTAAAATGGTTCTTTTCCTGAGTAGTGAAGCTGAGAGTCTTTACCCTGTCGGTCTTGAAGTACTTGATAAGCTCGTCGGCGTTTACGTCGTAAAAGCCGTACTGCTCCATCTCGGTATTGCTCAGTCCGAGGTAATACTCTGTTGCGTTCTGCTTTTTCAGGTAGTCGTAAATGTTCTTGTCATAGTCCCTTGCAACATAAACGCACCAGTGGAAAAGATAAACGAACAGCATAGCTATCAGCGTAGCTGCTACCGCCATCATCGGATGACGTATCTTATAAATTTTCACAAAAATAACACCTATGCCGCCTATCGCAGCACCGAATCCGATAGTGATGAGTATGCACAGATAGATAAGCGGTATAACTGCCTGAAGAATGACATACAGCCACGAAAGCAGCGCACCTGTTATCAGCATCGAGATAAACATCAGAATGAATCCAACGAATGAAAAGGTGTTTGACGGCTTATAACTTACAGCCGGTCTCATATTCAATTCCCCCTATATATTTTTTGCGGCTCAACACAGCCATAATGATTATATCACAGCCTTTGCAGAAAATCAAGCGAAAATGCAAAAAAACACCGCAGAATTGCTCTTTGGTGTTTTCCTGCAAATAATATAATGATAAAAGCAGTTGACGGCACAGTTATTTGCTGTTCGTATCCAGCTCGGAAATGATCTGGATAAACGAATCAACGTCGTTAAAGTCCTTATAGACCGAAGCGAATCTTACATAAGCTACATGGTCGAGCTTTTTCAGCCCGTGCAGCACCATATCGCCTATCTCGCTCGTGGTCGTCTCTGTCTGCATCTTGTTGGCGTATGTATTTTCGATGTTGTCCACCAGCGCAGTTACCTGCTCAACGCTTACGGGACGCTTTTTGATAGCTGTCTGCATACCCTTTATCAGCTTGCTCCTGTCAAAAGGCTCAAACGAGCCGTCCTTTTTATAGACCATGAGCATCGGCTTTTCAACTACCTCGTATGTAGTAAAGCGCTTTCCGCAGTTGGTGCACTCTCTTCTTCTTCTCTTTTTACCCTCGCTCGGGCGTGAATCGATGACCTTAGTGTCTTCATAACCACAAAACGGACATTTCATATTTTTAACTCCTATCTACTTGTGTTCACACTTTGCCGACATTATTATAACACAGCTTTTTCAAAAATGCAAGCCATTTGTACAAAAAAATTCTCTTTAATTCAAATTTTTTGTCCTCTGCGCAGGAATAACCGCACCAAAACAGCGCAGTTGCGCAAAATCTGTGATAAGCATCTTTCGGAGCAAAAATAAACTGTACAAAAATTCCCCTTTGAAGCCGGGGCAAACAAAAACGGAGAGCAATTTAGCTCTCCGACGTGGTTTAACGGCGTTTTGCAACACCGCTGAGCAGCTTTTGACGGTCCTCGTATTTGTGTTTTGTTGCAAGTCCGCCTCTTATATGTCTTTCTCGTTTGTTTTCCTCTAAGATCTCCTTGACCTGTGAAAACAGCGCAGGCGATGCGGTTTTCAGCTTTTCCGTAAGGTCCTTGTGTACTGTTGACTTGCTGATGCCGAAAACTGTGGCTGTTCCCCGAACGGTCGCTCTGCGGGATATCATATATTCCGCAAGCTGTATGCACCGTTCATTTTCACGGTGTTGCATATATCTCACTCCAATACAATTTGGTGTATTAAAATATATGCGCCTTAAAGTGAGATATTACACCGTTTAAAAGATGTTTGCCTTGTTTATCCGTCTGCTCATTGCCCTATATATTCAAACCGCCTGAAAGTCTTTCCGTCACGCTCTACCGTTTCATTCCACATCGCCGCAGGGCGCACCCAAACATCGCCCTGCCCGTAAAGTGCACGGTAAACCACCATTTCCTCAAGCGTTTCCGAGTGCTTTGCTATTGCGATCACCTCGTACATGTTTCCCTTGAAGTGTCTGTATTTCCCCGTTTTTATTTCCATTTTATCCTCCGCAGTGTTTCCTGAAAAGCTCAAGTGCGTTCAGCTTTGCCTGCGCAAGCTCGTCGTAAACTGCGTGCCCGTACCCGTCGTAGATCACCGGCTCGCTGCCGAAAGCCTGTGCAAGCTCCTGTGCCTGCGTTGTTGAGAATATCCTGTCCTCACGCCCGCAAACCACTACCGAAGGTATATACACGCCCTCGGGCAGTCCTTTGCCTTCAAATCCGAGCACAGCACTGCTGAGCTGAATGAACCTGTCTGTTTCCTTGGCTGTACCGCCCGAAAATGCGTCAATGATAGCCTGCTCGTATTTTTCGTAGAAATCCGGCGTGTAGACCAGCTGTCCGAATTGCTTTGCAAGCTCTTTTGTTTCGCCCTTTGCCGCAAGCTCCGCCGAGCCTTTGAGTGCCTTTGCAGCCTCGCCGGTGACATTTAGCCCCGTTGAGAAAAATGCAATGCACTTTACAAGGTCACGGCGCTGAAAGGCAAGCTCCTGCGCTATCATTCCGCCTGTTGAAACACCGTAGATACAGGCATCTCTCAGCCCGAGTTCGTCCATAGCCTGTCCCGTTGCTTCTGCTATTGATGCTATCGTGCAGCCGCTTGGCAGGGGATCGGGACGCTCAAAAACATATATCTCAAAAAACTCTTCAAATTCAGCAAATGCCGCCTTTACCGCACTTGCCAGCGGCATAAGATCCTTTGTCGATATACCCGGCAGCATGACCATCGGCGTTTTTCCGCTGCCGAAACAAAAGTAGTTCACAGTTGATCCGTGCGTGGTGACACAAGAGGTTTTAATGTTCATGGATGTCCTCCTTAAGTTTGGCTTTTTTTCTTTTGATCCTTATAATGATAAGAATAACGATCACTGCTATCAAAAGCGGTACAACCCATATATATGGCAGGTAGGCAGCTAACAAACCAAGATCGTTCGTGCTGTTATCAAACATATCCGGGTCGATCTCGTTTTCACCAACGTTATATTTTATATCTCCGGCAAGATAGATCTTATCATCATTATCGTTGATTTTTATAGTATCAGATACTTGAATGATCTGACCATTTTTATTAAGTACAGCAATTTTCAATTCATTATGATTTTTAAATAATTCTACTGTAGTTTTATGGTCAGTGAATGTTATTCTTCCTTCTTTAATACTAATATCTACCTTTACTCCTTTATCTTTGTAGTGGCAAGAGTAACTAACGAGACCGTTTTTATCATATTGAGATAATTCCTTAGCGTCAAAGCTATAAGCCCTCATATATTCTTTGTCAAAATCGGTATATTTTTCATCTTCAATGTTTGTAAGAATATCAATATATGATGCATTATCAGGAATGTTACTTATATCAAGTATTATGTTTTGCGCGTCTTGCCTTGCAGCATATACATTTTGTACAGGAATTATAAATAACAGTACAAGAACGATCAAAAGCTTTTTCATTCAGGTAATACCTCTCTTGCGTTATCTGCAAATGTTATTCAATCAAAATATATCACATTTTACAGTACAAATCAAGAGCTTTGCCGGAACGGGAAATAACAGACTTTGTGACTAAATTATAAAAATTGAGATTTTTTGAAAAAATGCTTGACAAACCTTTGGGCTTAGTGTATAATAATATAGTCGCTACGGGAAATAAGGCGGTATAGCTCAGTTGGCTAGAGCACTTGGTTCATACCCAGGGTGTCACCGGTTCAAATCCAGTTACCGC
>DFFV01000060.1 GCA_002371625.1 Ruminococcus sp. UBA3767 | reverse complement strand
CCCTTTCCTAAAACTCTTAATGATTTTTACCCCACGATGGATAAAACCATCGGGGGGTAAAAATAGTTATGGTCAAGAAATGCAGTTAGGAAACAGTCCTTCGCAATAAAAGATGTTCCGCAAAACGTTTTATAAATCTTCTATATAGGTACCTACCTTAGCATAGTGCATTTGTTTTTATATTCCGGTTTATTATCCGAGCTGAGTTTTTCCGCCCATATACATTCTCAAAGGCTCGGGGATAGCTACGCTGCCGTCTGCCCTGAGGTTGTTTTCAAGGAATGCTATCAGCATTCTCGGCGGAGCAACGACCGTGTTGTTGAGGGTATGTGCGTAATATTTCTGTCCGTCCGCACCCTTAACTCTTATCGCAAGTCTTCTTGCCTGCGCATCACCGAGGTTAGAGCATGAGCCTACCTCAAAATACTTCTTCTGTCTCGGGCTCCACGCCTCAACGTCGCAGCTCTTTACCTTCAGGTCTGCCAGGTCACCCGAGCAGCACTCAAGTGTCCTTACGGGGATATCAAGGGTGCGGAAGAAATCAACGCTGTTCTGCCACAGCTTGTCGTACCACTTCATCGAATCCTCAGGCTTGCAGACAACTATCATTTCCTGCTTCTCGAACTGATGTATCCTGTAAACTCCACGCTCCTCTATGCCGTGTGCGCCGACCTCTTTTCTGAAGCACGGCGAATAGCTCGTAAGCGTCTTTGGAAGCTCACTCTCGGGAGTTATAGTGTCAATGAACTTTCCTATCATCGAGTGCTCCGATGTACCGATGAGATAAAGATCCTCGCCCTCTATCTTGTACATCATGTTCTCCATCTCAGAAAAGCTCATAACGCCCGTAACAACGTCAGAACGTATCATGAAAGGCGGAACATAATATGTGAAGCCTCTGTCTATCATAAAATCTCTTGCGTAAGAAAGAATTGCCGAGTGCAGTCTTGCGATGTCGCCCTTGAGGTAGTAAAAGCCATTGCCCGAAGTCCTTCTTGCAGCATCAAGGTCAATGCCGTCGAACTTCTCCATTATGTCAACATGGTAAGGCACCTCAAAATCAGGAACAACAGGCTCGCCGAAACGCTCTATCTCAACGTTCTCGCTGTCGTCCTTGCCGATAGGTACGCTCTCGTCAATGATATTCGGGATGACCAGCATCCTCTCTCTTATCTGAGCCTCATATTTCTTCTCGTCCTCAGCAAGCCGCTCCAGCTCCTCACCGATAGCCGTTACCTCAGCCTTGACCTTTTCAGCCTCGTCCTTCATTCCCTTGCCCATAAGACCGCCGATCTCCTTGGACATGGTCTTTCTCTTGTTTCTCAGCTCATCGCACTTTGTCTTTGAAGCCCTGAACTTTTCATCAAGCTCCAGCACCTCGTCAACAAGCACCAGCTTTTCATCCTGAAATTTCTTTTTGATATTTTCCTTCACAAGCTCGGGGTTTGAGCGTACAAGTTTGATATCAAGCATTCTTTATCTCTCCTTTTTTCAGCCTGCCGCAGCAAGCCGACTGCTAAAAATACACTTTATAATATATCACCATTTCCCCATTTTGTCAACCGCAGCGGCGGCCCGCAATTCCCTCGCCCTGAGTTTTGCGCATAATTCTCGTTTTGCTTGGCTCGGGGCAATACTTCCCGTGGTAAACCTGCATTTAAACTCACTTCGGCAAAAAGTTCCACACCGCTCCGGGTTTTTCAGGAGTATGTAAGGCATCTGATGTCCCTATTCGCAAAACTATTTGTTTCAGGTCGCTTTGCAAAAATGTTGATTTTCTTTCCAGCCGAGCGGCAGGAGAAAAGGTATCTTTTGGCGTAGCAGCGAGCTTGTCGAGCAGCGTCTTGCACTCTCACTCCTTGCGCACTACATATTGAGTTGGGGGCGGCAAAAGATAGGTGAGGGGAAAGAGGATCCTAAGGGGAAAACCGCAGGGAAGAAAAGTCCGCTCACCTACGCCGTAAGGCAAGTCTTCCTTGTCTTCCCTATAGGTTTTCCCCTTAGAAAAATCCCAAGCGCAGCATAGCTGCGCCCTTTTATCTCCAACTGATCGAGAATACTATATTCAGATAAAAGAATCTATCCTTAGCCCTGCCGCAGCCAGCTGATTGCGTTTTGTTTCGCTTTGTTTCGTTCGTTATTATGCGGTCAGCTTTCGTTCACCTTCTCGTCATAAAATATTTGCCGTCAGTTCAGAAATAATCTCAAAAAGCGCTTTATTTTTAACGTGAAATGTATTATAATAAAATGGTGAACAAATATTCGCCAACAGGAACGGAGCGTTTTTTATGATAGATGATAAGATCCTTGAAAATATCCGCCATGTCCACTTTATCGGCATCGGCGGTTCGGGAATGTACCCGATAGTTCAGATTTTCCACAGCAAAGGCTATTTTATAACAGGCTCGGATAACAACGAAACGGAAACTCTCGATGCCGTGCGCAAAATGGGTATCGAGGTGTTCCTCGGTCAGCGTGCCGAAAATATCGGTGATGCCGACCTGATAATCTACACCGCCGCTATCATGGCTGATAATCCCGAGCTTATCGCCTCCAAGGAGGCTGAAAAGGCAGGAAAATCGTACCTTTGCGAGCGTGCCGATATCCTCGGGCTTATCACGGGCTGGTATGACGATGCAGTGTGCGTGTGCGGAACTCACGGAAAGACCACTACCTCGTCCATGCTCACACAGATATTTCTCGATGAGGGCACGGATATTTCCTGTGTTATCGGCGGAAAGCTGCCAAGCATAGGCGGTTCGGGAAGAAGCGGTTCAAGCAGCATAATGGTCTGCGAATCGTGCGAGTATCAGGATCATTTTCTCAAATTCCACCCCGATGTTGCGGTCATACTTAACGTCGATGCCGACCACCTTGAGTATTTCAAGAATATCGAAAACATCATCAGGAGCTTTAATGTTTTTGCAAATATGACCTCTAAGTGCATCGTTTTCAACGGCGATGACGAAAATTCGCACAAAGCAGTTGACGGTGTTGATAAAGAAAAAATAACCTTCGGCTTTGATAAGGCTAACGATTACAGCGCAGTTATCACCGGCACAAAGGGACTTGTCACAAACTTTGATGTGTTCTTCAAGGGCGAGCCTCAGGGCAGCTTCAGGATACACGTTCCCGGCGTTCATAACGTGCTCAATGCGCTTGCCGCTATCGCTGCTGCAAGATATGAGGGCGTTTCGTGGGAAGGCATCCGCAAAGGACTTGATAATTTCTTCGGCGCAATAAGGCGCTTCCAGAAGATAGATGAGGTAAAGGGCATAACCATAGTCGATGACTATGCGCATCATCCAAAGGAGATCGAGTGTACGCTCAAAGCCGCAAAGGGACTTGATTTCAAGCGTGTCTGGGCAGTATTTCAGCCCTTTACATATTCACGCACAAAGATACTTATGGACGATTTCGTAAGTGCGCTGAGCATTGCCGATATCGCCGTGCTCACCGATATAATGGGCAGCCGTGAAAAAAATACCGACCATATCTATACCGAAATGCTCGGTGAAAAAATAAAAGGTTCGGTCTATTTCGTAAACGACCATGAGCTTGTCGATAAGCAGACCGCTGAACAGAAAAACGCAAACTTTATGCAGTGCGTTGAATATATCGCTGAAAATGCGCAGGAGGGCGACCTTGTTATAACACTGGGCTGCGGCGATGTTTATAAGCTGGCAAAGCTGCTGGCAGAAAAGCTGAAGGAAAAATGACCCGATGAACGAAAGGAAAGCTTATGAAACTAACCGAAAACGAGAAACTGGTTTATGAACTTATCAGCAGGCGGATCAGTGAGGGGTATCCTCCCACTGTAAGAGAGATCTGCGCAAAGCTCGGCTTCCGCTCGACCTCTACCGCTCACAGATATATCAATTCTCTCGCATCAAAAGGTCTTATCGAAAAGGGCGATAATCAGAACAGAGCAATACGCCTTGCCGGCAAAAGCCCTTCCCGTGTTCCCGTTGTGGGCAAGGTCACTGCGGGAAGCCCGATAACAGCTATCGAGGATATAACGGATTATATCAGCTTTATACCGCCAAAGAGCTACGACGGCGAGCTTTTCGCACTCAGAGTTTCGGGCGATTCGATGATAAATGCAGCTATCCTTGACGGCGATATGGTCATAGTTGAAAAAACAGACTACGCCGAAAACGGCGAGATAGTAGTCGCACTCGTGAACGGCAGCGATGCGACCGTGAAAAGATTTTATAAAGAAAACGGCAGTTACAGACTTCAGCCCGAAAACGACAATATGGAGCCGATATACTCAGACTCTGTCGAGATAGCAGGAAAAGTCGTGGCAGTTATGAGGTACATACAGTAGCATAAAAGTCCGTATCAGGACAGAAAGGCATTTGATCTATGAGCGAGACTTGTAAATTCTGCGGCGCTCTTATAGAGGAAGGCGCACAGATATGCACAAACTGCGGAAAAGTCATACCCAAAAAGCGGGGCGTTATAAGGAAAAAGCGTGAAAGCCAGTTCAGCGCCATAAATTCAAGCGTGTATAAGAATAACCCCGTGCAGACCGATGACAGACATCGCTTCGAGCCGACTATGGCATCAAGCAACCAGGTATATTCAAAGGAAAGAAAAAGGGTATCACGCAATACTTTTGAAAGAAACCGCAGAGCACAAAAAACCGAAAATCTGATGCAAAGGGATTTTGCCAATAACAATTTCGATGCGCAGGCAAGCGGTCTGCGTCCGCTTGAAGTTGAGACCTCCAGCGGAAATGCAGGCAAAAGCAAGCTCCATCCTATCCTCAATAAGATAGGCTGGTGTATCGTGCTTGTCGTATTTTTATATTTCGCATACGGCGGAATAAGGATACTTATAACCAAAAATGCTACATATAATTTCAACCTCGAGGGCACCAAGCCCCTTGTTGCCGAGGATTACGGCGATGCAATGTACAACTACTTTGAATCGGGCTGGTGGCATTACAGGTTCACAAAGGGCGTCTATTATACGGGCGAGACCAAAAACGGCGATAAGTTTGAGTTGTATTTCGACAAAAGAGACGGCAAAACAGTCGTTATCAAGCTCGTGCACAACGGCGAAACATATCAGGGCGAAAAGCTGATGTCAACATGGATAATGGGAATGTTCATGGCGGATATACGGCCATAGCATAAAAAAGGCGGAGTTTTCTCCGCCTTTTATTTATATGTCAGATAGCCTTTTTCTGCTTTCTTACTACAACGCTCACCGCAAATATCGCAGCTGCGAACAGCATCTGTATACCTATGCACATCAGCACAGTTGAGAGCCTGAACTGCTCTGTTCCGATTGCGCATATCATATCATTCGCTTTGATATACCAGTATGCAGGCAGGAACCTTGCCACTGCAAGCACGCTGCTTGAAAGCATCTCCTGCGGAACGAACATTCCGCAAAGAAAAGCCATTCCCAGACCGAGCACCTGTGTAACGAACGCAAGCACATTCTCGCTTATCCTAAGCTCTGCAAACAGCAGTGCGATAGCCACGCAAACCAGCGTGAAGGATACTGAGTTGAGTACCGCATACCACATATTGCCCGTAAACATACCGCCGTTTTTGCCAACGCACAGAGCCATGAGCATCACCCATATAACGACTACAAAAATACCGCTTGCTGCGACCGTCTGCGCCGTTACGCTCGAGCTTTTTATGCTTGAACACTTTGTGCGGAAGCCGACCTCTTTTTTGTTCATCGCAATTATCACCGGGCAAAGCACGCTGACGATAATGCTGAGCAGTGCATAAGGCATATAGTTGAAAAACGATGCCGAGCTGCTCATTGCCGAATCATTCTCAAATGTTTCAAAGCTGACCTCTGTCTTTTCCGAAAGCACCTCCTGTGCCGCATCTATCGCCTTTGAAAGCTCCATGCCTCCCGCAAGGTATGCCTTAACGGTTGAAACGTAGGTATCAAGGGTCGAATCTGCCAGCTTGTTGGTGTAGCTGTCATGCAGGTATCTTGTCGAGAAAAGTCCGTCCGTTTCGCCCTTAGCCAGCTTTTCCTCGTAGCCCTCGTTTATAGTGATGACATAGTTTGTCGAGGTGATATAAAGCGCATCTATCAGCTTATCCTTGTCGTCCTCAAGATCAACGATGATATTGTCCTTTGCAAGATATTCGCAAAGCTGCCTGCTTGCGTCTGTCTTGTCGTGGTCAAAGATCGTAAGTGCCATTTTTGATGTCTTGAAAGTATCCGTTCCTCCGCCGATATTGGTAAAGTTGAGTATCAAAATGAATATGCCCAGGAACACAAGTGTTGCCAGCCACTTGGTCTTAGCGATCTTGAAAAACAGCTTAAAGACTTGCATACTTGCGCCTCCTTGTCATTAAAAGTCCGAGTGTGATAAATACCACGATAGTAATTATCATAGTTACGACACACTGAATGTATCTTGTGTAGTCCTCGTAGATGTTAAGGCTGAAAAAGCTCTCGCACATAACAGCCGCAGGGTTCACCTTGTTGAACCAGGCAAATGATGACTCAGCGATCTTCTGCTTGATAGAAGCGTCCATAAGTCCGCTGCAGAAGCAAAGCAGCAGCGATGCTGCGGTACACATTGCGTTCTTTGTGCTTTCGCTGAATCTGCCGATAGAGCCTATCACAAAACCGAGCGAGCTTCCCACAAAGCCTGCAAGTATCGCCGTCAGGTAAACAAGCGGTATCCTGCTGCCCATATCTACACGCAGTACGGTTATGATGAATGTTACTGCGATCATCATGCAGATAGCCTGCACAACGAAAGTTGCACACAGGTTTGAAAGTATCGTTGTGATCTTCGGTGTTGGTGAAACGCACTTTCTTGCGCCAAGCGGCGAGAGATTTCCCTGATTGTGCGTTGCAACGTGCAGACCTGCAAGCGAACCGAACATAGCTACCATTGCAAGCAGGTTGTAAAAGTACTGGTCGTACATATTCGTGTTGCCCTTTGAAAGAGCCTCTGCCTTTACGGTGTTTACCTCCTGCATCAGCGCCTGCGATACCTGCGCTGTCTTTGAAGGATCGCTTTTTGCCGTGTCCTTGATTATCCTTGCGCTCAGGTTGTATTTTTCAACGAGCCTTTCAAGCATCGTACTTTTAAGGCTGTTTGAAGCAACTGTCAGCGAAAGCTGATCGTCAACAAAAATTATTCCTCTTACCTTTTCGTCCTTGAGCTGCCTGAGCGCATCATCCTTGTCCGTGTAAACGAACGAGAAAGCCGCATCATCGCCCTCCTCCAGCTTGTCAGCCACCTGCCTGAAAGCCTTTGCGTTCTCCTGCGAATTCACAACTACCGCAGCTTCCACCGCACTGAACTTTATATCGTTGTCGTAAATGTTGCCAAAAGCTACCTTGAAGAAGGTTCCCAGCGCTATCGGATATATGATGAGCCATATTATTATCTCTCTGACACGAAGGCTCGTTAAGATGTCATATTTGAAATTGTGCCTGAACATATCCCTCTCCCCTTTTATTCGCTGTCTCTCAGCTGCTTGCCCGTTATCTCAAGAAATACATCGTTAAGTGTCGGCAGCTCGGAATAAACTCTGCCGAAGTGAATATCCTTTTCCTGCAAAACTCCCAGTATCCTTATAAGGTTGTGCTTTCCGCCCGAGCAGTAAATGTACAGCCTGCCGTCATTGTAGCTTACCTCATAAACGTGCGGCAAGGTCCTTATCTTCTCCATTGCATCTTCCTCAGGCTGCGCCATTTCAATCGAAACAGTTTCGGTGTTCTTTATCATCTTTTTCAGCTCGTCCTTAGTTCCGATAGCTATCTTTTTGCCCTTGTCCATAATGGCTATCCTGCTGCATATCTGCTCTACCTCCTCCATGTAGTG
>DFFV01000083.1:12297-14240 GCA_002371625.1 Ruminococcus sp. UBA3767 | reverse complement strand
AGTTCAAGGCTGCTCAGACAGGCGGTCCTTCGGGCGGATGTATCCCTGCTAAGTATATAGATACTCCTATCGACTACGATAACCTCGTAGCTCTGGGCTCAATGATGGGTTCGGGCGGACTTATCGTTATGGACGAGGATACATGTATGGTGGATATCTCCAAGTTCTACCTCGAGTTCACCGTTGACGAGTCCTGCGGTAAGTGTACACCTTGCCGTGTAGGTACCAAGAGACTTCTGCAGATACTTGAAAAGATCACATCAGGCAAGGGCGAGATGGAAGACATCGACAAGCTCGAAGAGCTTGCTACACACATGAAGAATTCTTCACTGTGTGCTCTGGGTCAGTCTGCTCCTAACCCTGTTCTTTCTACACTCAAATCCTTCAGAGATGAGTACCTTGCACATATCCAGGACAAGAAGTGTCCCGCAGGCGTGTGCAAGAGCCTGCTGCAGTATCAGATCGTTGAGGACAAGTGCAAGGGCTGTACCCTTTGTGCAAGGAACTGCCCTGTCAACGCTATCAGCGGTGCTGTTAAGCAGCCTCATATCATCGATCAGGATAAGTGTATCAAGTGCGGCGTTTGTATGTCAAACTGCAAGTTCGGCGCAATAATCAAGAAGTAAGGCAGAGGAGGGTAATTAACTAATGGAAAACCAGATGATTCATGTAAAAATAAACGGCATTCCCGTTGAGGTACCCGCAGGCTCTACTATTCTTGACGCTGCCAAGATAGCTAACGTAGAGATACCTACACTTTGCTACCTCAAGGATGTCAACTGTATAGGCGCTTGCCGTATCTGTGTTGTTGAAGCAACAGGAGCAAGAGGTCTTGTAGCTGCTTGTACTCACCCCGTTTCCGAGGGTATGGAGGTACAGACAAATACCCCTAAGGTAAGAGCTTCAAGAAAGACCACTATCGAGCTGCTGCTCTCAAACCACAAGAAAAAGTGCCTTTCATGTATAAGAAACAATCACTGCGAGCTTCAGAAGCTGGCTATCGATTATCAGGTAGATGAGGACAGATTCAGCGGCGAGGGCGACCCCGTTTACGATATCGACGACTCATCACCATACCTCATCAGAGATAACAACAAGTGCGTTAAGTGCATGAGATGTATCGCTGCTTGTAAGGACGTTCAGAGCGTTTCTGTTATAGGCAAGATCGAGAGAGGTTTCAAGGTACACGTTGACTGTGCTTTCGATAAGAACCTTATGGAGTCACCTTGCGTTGGCTGCGGTCAGTGTATCGTTGCGTGTCCTGTCGGCGCTCTGCGTGAAAAGAGCAACGAGGACGCTGTTTGGAACGCACTGGCTGATCCCGAGAAGAAGGTAGTATTCTTCACAGCTCCTGCTGTAAGAGCTACTCTGGGTGAAGCATTCGATATGCCTATGGGCACAAATGTTGAAGGCAAAATGGTAAACGCTATCAGAAGACTCGGCGCAGACGGAGTTTTCGATATGAACGTTACTGCTGACCTGACTATCATGGAAGAGGCTAACGAGCTTATCGAGCGCATCAAGGGCGGAAAGACACTGCCGATGTTCACATCATGCTGCCCCGGCTGGATCAAGTTCTGCGAGCATTATTACCCAGATTTCCTGCCTCATCTTTCTACCTGCAAGTCTCCTCAGCAGATGTTCGGCGCTGTTCTCAAGAGCTACTACTGCGAGAAGAACGGTATCGATCCTAAGAACCTGTTCGTTGTCAGCGTTATCCCTTGTACTGCTAAGAAGTTCGAGGTTACAAGACAGGAGCAGAGAACAAGCGACTTTGACGATGTTGATGTTGCACTTACAACTCGTGAGCTGGGCAGAATGATCCAGTCAGCAGGTATCGACTTCAAGGATCTTGCTGATGAGCAGTTCGATCAGCCGTTTGAGACTGCAACAGGCGCAGGCGTTATCTTCGGCGCAACAGGCGGTGTTATGGAGGCTGCTCT
>DFFV01000083.1:0-12186 GCA_002371625.1 Ruminococcus sp. UBA3767 | reverse complement strand
ACACAGGGCATCAAGGAAGCTACCTATAAGGTCGGCGGAGTTGAGCTGAATGTTGCTGTTGCTTCAGGCCTTGCTAACGCAAGAAAGATCGTTGATCAGATAAACAGCGGCGAGAAGAATTACCACTTTGTTGAGGTAATGGCTTGTCCGGGCGGATGCATCAACGGAGGCGGACAGCCTGTTACAAGCGACAGCGTTCGCAACTATGTTGATTACAAGACCATC
The DNA here is from genome assembly GCA_002371625.1 of Ruminococcus sp. UBA3767. Classification (GTDB taxonomy): domain Bacteria; phylum Bacillota; class Clostridia; order Oscillospirales; family Ruminococcaceae; genus Hominimerdicola. Next base: position 11,961 of record DFFV01000083.1, on the reverse strand, counting down.
AGAGCTAAGGCACTGTATGATTCCGACTCGGCTAACGAGCTGAGAAGATCACACGAGAGCCCTGTTATGAAGCTGCTCTATGATGAGTACTTCGAGGCTCCGGGTAAAGAAAAGGCTCACAAGCTGCTGCATACAACTTATGTTGCAAGAGGCAATAAATAATTCTATGTGACCGTACAGCCGTCCGAGAGATCGGGCGGCTGTTTTTTATGCGGTAAAAAAGGCGCTGTTCAAATTAGTAATTGTGACAAATTAAGCGAATATTTTTGAACAAATACTTGACTTTATGGCGAAAATAAGTATAATTATTCTTAGTAATGTATATTATTTCTTGATAGTTAACATAGGAGAAATAACAAATTGAAAATTATCGGTATCGTTTTTCTTTCTGTTGTGAGCATCATTATCCTTGTGGGCATAATAATTTTCTTTTACGTCCGCAGAGGGCTGAAAAGAATGGCAAAGGAAATGTATGGCACGGATAATATCATAGATGCACTCAACCAAAGCAATAAAACGCTTGAACAAACACATAAATCAGTCAATTCAATGACTAAGATATATCTGCCGCAGATAATGAGGGACTTCCCCGAGTTCAACTACGAGCAGTTCAGGAATAAAGCCGAGCACGCTCTGCTTTCCGCTTTTGCGGCAATTTCCAACGATAATACCGGGCTTATGCAGGACGCAAGCGACGAGTTCAAAACTAAGGTGAGAGCCTTTATCGAGATGAACCAGGCTAATGAATATGATGAGGATTATTCAGACTGCGTCATACATCAGACCGAAATAACTTCGTACACCAAACGGGCAGGTGTTTGCAGGATAACTCTGCAAAGCGCTCTTGAATATTTCCATACGGTCAAAAGAAAATCCGACGGCAAAGTCGTTCAGGGCGATGCCGGAAGAAAAGCTCAGGAAAAGTATAACGTTGAGCTTATGTATATTCAGGATAAGACCAAGATGGAAAAGATCGGACACGGCAACGACTCTATCGGAAGCCATTGTCCGAACTGCGGTGCACCGGTCACGGTGCTTGGCGCTAAGCATTGCGAATACTGCGGCTCTGCACTGTTGCAGATAAATGTAATGGTTTGGTCGATCAATAATTTCACAAAAGTATAGGAGGAATAATCTATGGGACTTATTAAAGCACTGGCTGGATCGGTCGGCGGAGGACTCGCCGATACCTGGCTTGAAGTCATCGAGCCTGCCAATATGGGCGAGCATACCGTTTGTACACCGGGTGTGTTCGTAAGAAAGGGAGAGAGATCTTCCAATACAAAGGGTACAAGAGATACTATCTCAAACGGTTCTATCATCCACGTTTACGATAACCAGGCTATGCTTCTCGTTGACGGCGGTAAAATGGTAGGATATACCGATGAGCCGGGCTACTATAAGGTAGATAACTCCTCACTGCCATCGATCTTCGGCGGCGGGATAGGCGCTTCTATCAAGGAAACATTCTCACGTTTCAAATACGGCGGAACTAACCCGACTACCCAGAAGGTGTTCTTCATCAATCTTCAGGAGATCAAGGGCAACAGGTTCGGTACAAGAAACCCTGTAAACTATTTTGATACATTCTATAATGCCGAGCTTGAGCTGAGAGCTAACGGTACTTATTCGTTCAAGATCATCGATCCTATCCTGTTCTATCAGAACGTTGTTCCGAGAAATCAGTCACAGCTTGAGTTTGATTCTATCAGTGAGCAGTTCCTTGACGAGTTCCTCGAGGCATTCGGCTCCGCTCTCAACCAGATGTCTGCCGACGGTGAAAGAATATCTTTCGTAAGAAGCAAGGCGGTTGAACTTGGTAAATACATGAGCAACATTCTTGATGAGGAATGGCGCCAGAACCGTGGTATGGAGATCGTAAGAGCTGCTGTGGGCGATATGTCGTACAGCGAAGAGTCCAGGAAGCTGCTCAATATGCGTAACCAGGGTGCTATGCTCCAGGATGCGACCGTTCGTGAGGGCTACCTCCAGGGTGCTATCGCAAGAGGCTTTGAGGCTGCAGGCTCTAACGAGAACGGCGCTATGAACGCTTTCATGGGCATGGGCATGGCAGGAAATATGGCAGGCGGTCTTGCAGGCGGCTTCAGCCAGAACAACGCTATGCAGATGCAGCAGCAACAGCAAATGCAGCAGCAACAGCAGCAGGCAGCACAGCAGGCTCAGGCAGCTGCACAGGCAGCAGCAGGCTGGACCTGTCCCGAGTGTAATCAGGGCGGCAATACAGGCAACTTCTGCCAGGGCTGCGGCAAGCCAAAGCCGGCTCCACAGCCGGAGGGCTGGACTTGTCCCGAGTGCGGTCAGACAGGTAACACAGGTAACTTCTGTCAGGGCTGCGGCAAGCCAAAGCCGGCTGCTGATAACGGCAAGTGGACCTGCTCATGCGGACAGGAAAACGACGGTAAGTTCTGCTCTAACTGCGGAAACCCGAAGCCATAATAACAACGACAAGCATCTGATATTTCCCCTGCCAAAAACAGGGGAAATATTTTGATAAGAATTAAGAGGTAAACAGATTATGCCGGTACTGGAATATAAATGTCCTAACTGCGGCGGAGGTCTTGAGCTTAATCCTGTAAATCAGAAAATGAAATGCCCTTTCTGTCTGAGCGAGTTTGAACAGGCTGAGATAGAAAAGCTGTTTGCTGAGCAGGAAAAGAATAAATTCAACACCGACGGCGCTGAGGAAGAAGAAAAAGCAAGAAAAGACGCTGAGTTCTCCGGCTCTACTAACCTTTACAGGTGCCAGAGCTGCGGTGCGGAAATTATGGCGGACGATACTACCGCCGCTACCTTCTGCCTGTATTGCCACAACCCCGTTGTGCTTTCATCAAGATGTTCGGGCGATATGCGCCCAAGCAGACTGATCCCGTTCATGACTACAAAGGAACAGGCGACCTCGAACTACAAGGCGTGGTGCGGCAAGAAATGGTTCGTCCCCAAGGATTTTAAATCCATCGAAACTGCTGAGAAGATCAGCGGTGTGTATATCCCGTTCTGGCTGGCAGACTGCTCGGTAAGCGGCAGGGTGCACGCAGAAGGAAAAAAGATAAGAAGTTGGACAAGCGGTAATTACAGATACACCGAAACAAGGATATATGATGTTTCCCGTGCAGCTGACGGTGTGTTCAGGGGCATTCCCGCAGACGGCTCAAGCAAGGCCGAGGACGGTCTGATGGACGCACTTGAACCGTTTGATTACTCACAGCTCAAGGAGTTCTCTATGAACTATCTCTCGGGATTTCTCGCTGAGAGATATGACGTTGACAGAAAAGACGTTTTCCCAAGAATAAAATCAAGAGTGGACGAGAATACCGAAGCTCTTATCAGGAATTCGATGCACTATGACAGCATTCGCATACTTGACAAGAACATCGTTATCGAAAAGACCGACTGGGAATACGTTATGATGCCTGTGTGGTTCATGACATATAAGTATAATGATAAGGACTACTACTTCGCTATGAACGGCGAAACGGGCAAGGTAACGGGTATTCTTCCGCTTGCTAAAGGAAAACTGTTCTGGGTAAGCTGCCTTATCGGTATGATAGGGTTCATTCTGGGTATCATAGGAGGTGGCATATTCCTATGAGAAAGCTGTTCAAAAAGATCTCCGCCGTGATATGCGCAGGTGCTATCGCCTGCACTGCACTCGCATTCAGCGCTTTTGCCGCAGATAACGGCAGATGTGTGGTCTATAACGATGCAATAAGCGATTCGGACAGGGCGGAATGTGAAAAGCTGCTCAATGAAGCAAGCGACGGCAAAGACGTACAGCTGTATGTGCTGTTCCTGAACGATAAGACCGTTACGGATACGCAGGTAAAAGAACTTGCAGGCACAATGAGCAACCGCAGCACCAACAGCGTCGCAGCGGTAGTAAACTATGGCACGAACTATGCTTTCGTTGATGCTCACGGCACGGTCGCTGAAAGAATAACAAGCTCCAAGGCTCAGAAGATATACGATAAGTATCTTAGCAGCGAGCTGAAGGACAAGGATAATGTCGGCGCTGTAAAAGCCTTTATCAAGGGCGTTAAAAGATACAATTCGTTCTTGTCGCCTATCGTTATACTCATCGGCTGCATAGGATTTCTGGCATTTTTCCTGATATTCTACTTTACAGTGAGAACCAAGTATAAGTTCCACGAGAAGCCTAACACAAACGCCTACCTTGAGGGCGGTGACCTTAACTTTGGTGTTATGGAAGACATCTTTGTTTCGGAGCATACCTCAAGGACTGCTATCAGCTCGGGTTCGAGCGGAGGCGGCGGAAGCGGCGGAAGCCACAGCGGCGGCGGAGGCCATTTCTGATAAGATTATTCATCAAGAGGACGTTCATCGGCAGCGTCCTCTCTTTTTTTCGCTTGACAATGCTTTTGCAGTGTGGTACTATTTTTATAGCTGAAAACTCGGTAAGGAGATGACAAGATGAATATAAGAAAAATAAAAGGTCCTGTTGTTTCGGCAATACTTGCGGCAGCGCTTCTGCTTTGCTCGTGCTCATCGCAAAGCTCTTCTTCACAGGAAAATGAAAGCTCATCGGCAAGCTCGTCACAATCGCAAACGCAGCAGACAGCTTCACAGGCAGAAAATGAAAGCAGCTCCGAAGCATCCTCAAAGGTATCTGATGTATCCTCGGCAGCAGAAAGTTCATCAGCTGCGGAAAGCGGAAAATCGCAGGGCATTGCCATGTGGGAGATAACCGATGCAAGCGGCGGAAAGCTGACTATGCTCGGAAGTATGCACATGGGCAAAAAGGATATTTTCCCGCTTGCTGACAGGATAACCAAGCCTTATAATGAGGCGCAGGCACTTGTTATCGAGTGCGATGCGACTTCCCCCGCTGCTGCCGCAAAAGTCAGCGGAGCTTCGGTGATGACCTATTCCGACGGAACACTGCTCAAAGACAAGCTCTCAGCAGAGGCATACAAGATATTTACCGACAAGCTGGCTGCAATGAATATGACTGATGAAATGTTCAAAAACTTCAAGCCGTGGGCAGCTTATGAAACGATAGATTCTCTCTGGCTGCTTACCAGCGGACTCAACACAAGTTACAGCATAGACGAATATCTGATAAACCTTTCAAAAAGCAACAAGAAAGAGATTATCGAGCTGGAATCAGTTGAATCTCAGCTGGAGGTTTATACAAAAGCGCCCGACATCACCTTTGATGCACAGTTCAAGCTGCTCAGGGACGAAACGAGAGAGAGCTATCACAAACAGATCAATCAGCTTTATGATGCATGGGTAACGGGCGATACCGATACCGTTTACAAGCTCAGCGCAGGCGGCACCGATGCGGATTATGCAAAGGCAGGCCTTACCGCCGAGGAGATAGCTGCTGTCAAGAAATTCAACAGCTCGATCAAGGGTGACAGAAACATCAAAATGGCAGAAAAGCTGGAAAAGCTGCTCAAGGAGGGCAAAAAGGCATTTGTTATGATAGGTGCTGCGCATTTTCTTGGCGATGACAGCATAATCTCGCTGCTTGAAGCAAAGGGTTACAAGGCAAAAAGAATTTAATCCAAACACACAAAAAGAGAGAACGCAATGCTGCGCTCTCTCTTATTTTTTTCATACGCTGTTTTTAAGGAACTCGATATACTCGCTTTCGGGCATAGGCTTTGCATAGTAAAATCCCTGGATATAATCGCAGCCCTTTTCTATCAGCCAGTCGGCAGTTTCCGCAGTTTCAACACCCTCGGCAACTATCTCCATACCAATGGATTTTATCATTCTGATAGTATCAGCAAGAACTGCTCTGGTTTTTTCGTTTGAAAGCTCGCATATAAGGCTCCTGTCGATCTTTATCAGCTTTATCGGCTCGCTCATCAGCCTGTGCAGGTTGGAATAGCCTGTGCCGTAGTCATCTATCGAGAACTCTATGCCGACATTGTGCAGCTTTGAAACTGTTTTGCTCAGAACATCATCGATGATAGCCGAAGCGGATTCCGTAAGCTCAAAATTCACCGATTTTTCAGAAACCCCGTATTCGCTCAGCTTATCGAGTATATCCTGTGCAAAGCTGTCATTCATGCACTGCATTGCCGAAATATTTATCTCGATATACTTCACGCCGTACTGCTCAGCTTTTCCTACAAAGCTGAACACGCTGTTGATGACAAAATCACCTATCTCATAAATAGCTCCGCTCTTTTCAGCCGCAGGGATAAACACCGCAGGTGATATGAAACCTACCTCGTCATCGCTCAGCCTTATCAGCGCCTCGGCGGTCACGAACCTGTTTTCCTTAACGCAGTATATCGGCTGGTAATACATACTGAAGCTCTTGTTCTTTATCGCCTTGCGTATATAGCGGTCTATATCGAAATTCATCTGTATCTTTTCCTGCCGTGTGAGCTTTGAATAAACAAAAACTCCTGCGCCGACATTGCTCTTTTCAAAGGTATCTATAAAATCGAGCAGATCCTCAGCCGTTGCCATATCATCGGGTATGTTCAGGTCACACAATGCGCACTCAACGGAAATATCTATATTGTCCGTGCGTATCTTGCTGCTGAGCGCTTCGTAAAGCTCCTGCGCCCTTTGCTCGCTTGCATTTTTTTTGCCTATGATCACCGCAAGCAGCCCGTAGTTAAGGTAGTATACATTATAATCGCTCACTCGTCCGCCGCCATTTTTTATGGCTGCGTGTATCCTGCTGACAAGCTCCCTGATTATACGGTCGTGCTTATTTATGCCGTACAGCTTTATCAGCGAGCCGTCGCTGTTGAGCTTTATTATCTGCACATTGTTATCTCTTCCCGAAAGGTAGATCCTTTGTATATCGGCAGTGAATGCCATGCTTGTTTTTGCGCCGACAGCTGAATTCATCGTTTCTTCGGGACGGATAATGAACATAAGCAGTGTAAGTATCGCAACCGTGTACGCAAACATCTCTACCAGATATCTTGAGTTGAGATACTGTATCACCAGTGCGCACAGTGAATAAGGGTAAATGCTCAGAAAAGCCATTATCCTGCGTTTATCCAGTGCACCACGGTACCTTACAAGATAGTATATAGTATGCAGGATATAAAACGCTGCCGCCAGATAGGTAACAAGTATAAGCTCTCCTCTTTTATACGTCCCGTCTTCTATCCTGAATATCCAGTGCGTCCACGGGTTAGAAAGCACAAAGCCCAGATTTATAACATAAGGCAGGCAGAAAATGAAACGGTTCGCCTTGTTCTTGGTCATATATCCCGTCCACGTTCCCGCAGCAGTACCAATAAATATCGTATACAGCGGCATTATGCTCGCATGAAGGATAAAATAGCAGAAGGTAGATATCTCACGCACATTTTCAAGCGTACTTTCCGACAGCGGGAGCGGTGCAGAAGAAAAGATATCAGCTATGGTATTTGCATATATCAGCAAAACAAATGCCAGGAACATACGGTGCATTTTGCCGTTGTAGAGCTTTCTGAGAAACAAAGAGATTATAACAAGAGTCAATATCAGAAATGAACACAGATCAAATTGAAACACTCTCATAGCTGCCTCCTTTCCTCATAATGATACAATTATAGATATTAACATTATACCATTTGCGCCGCCTTTTTTCAATAGTTTTTGCACACTTTTTCTAATACTGCTTATTCTCTAAGCACATATTTATGCAAAGTGCACAATGCAGCATTCTTTGTTTTGGCAAATCGTTGAATTTGCGCTATACTGTTCAAATGTGTTGACATATATGTGCAAAAAAAGTATAATTAGCTTTAAGAACAGCGGATAAGGAGGGCTTTGCCATGGGACTTGAACAGTTTTACGAGCACATTGGCGGAGAGCTTGACGAGGTGCGCCAAAGGCTGATAAAGGACGAGAGGATAGAAAAATATGTGGTGCGTTTTGCCCAAAGCGATGATCACCCTCAGCTTTGTTCGCTGCTTGAACAAAAGGACTACAAGGGCGCATTCATGAGGGCGCATGACATAAAGGGCACAAGTGCCACGCTGGGCTTCCCTGCTGTTTACAGCTGCGCTTCGCTTTTGTGCGATGCGCTCAGGGGCGGCGAGCCGTGTGAGGATATCTCTCCCCTTGTTGAACAGCTCGGCAGCGAATGTGATAAGGTCGCCGCTGCTGTAAGTGCATTTATCCAAGCCAAATAAACAAGCCATGCTAATGATATAATACAAATAACGCTTTGATGAACATCTCACCAAAGCGTTTATTTTTATATTTTGTGAAGCTCAAACACCTGTATCAGCAGCACCCAGCTGAGTGAATAGTAGGTAACAACTGCCACAAGGTCGTTTATTGTCGTGATAAGCGGACCGGAAGCGACCGCAGGGTCTACCTTTATCTTTTTGAAGAACATTGGTATAAGCGTTCCCACTGCGCTTGAAATAAGCATTGCCACAAGCATTGAAACGCCTATGCAGCTTGAAACAAGATATGAGAAACCGACTGTCTGGTGCTTGAACAGCCATATATACATTCCCACGAACACGAATGAAAGCAGTCCCAGCAGCAGTCCGTTGCAAAAGCCCACTCGCATCTCCTTGCCGACAAGGTGCACCTTTTGCTTTGCCGTCAGGTTCTCATCCATCAGCACTCGTATCGTAACAGCCAGCGACTGCGTACCTACGTTACCTGCCATATCAAGTATCAGCGACTGGAACGCCATTATTATCGTCAGCTGTGAGATGACCTTTTCATACACTCCCACAACGCCCGAAACAAGCATACCAAGTCCCAGCAGTATCAGCAGCCAGGGTATTCTCTTCTTGATACTCTGCTTCAAAGGCTCCTTCAGGTCTTCCTCTGCGGTAAGACCTGCCAGCTTAGCGTAGTCATCACCCATCTCGTCATCGACAGCTTCGATGATGTTCTGAGATGTGATAACGCCCAGCAGCCTGTTTGAATTATCAAGCACAGGTATAGAGTTTTCCGAATAGTCTTTAAGTCTTTCGATACAGTCCTCAACGTTCTCGCTGCCGTAAACGTACGGGAACGAGGTAACTATAAGGTCATCGAGCCTTGTATCCTTTCTGGCGATGATAAGCTCCTTTAAATCTATCGCACCGTAGAAAAGATCGTTTTCATCCACCACGAATATAGTGGAGATGTTATCATTATCCGCCGCCTGCTTTACAAGCTCCTGCATCGCCTGCGGCACGGTTATATTCTCTCTTATACAGATAAAGTTAGCAGTCATACGACTACCGATCTCGTCCTCATCGAACGAGGATATCAGCCTGATCTCCTTTTGTACATCAGGCGCTGTCATATCCACCAGCAGCTCACGCTTTTCCTTTGACATGAGCCTGAGGATATTCGCAGCTGTATCCGTTTCAAGCTGCGATACAATGTCAGCCGCTTTCTTTATGTTTATCTCATTCATAAAGGTGCTGGCATCTTCTTCGCTCGTGTGCTCGAATATCTCCGCTATCATCTCAGCATCGAGTATCCGCCACATCTTCACCCTTTCCTCCTGCGTAAGCGTTGGCAGGGCTTCGGCTATATCGTTCTCGTGATAATCCTCAAGTCTGTTTTTCATAGCCTTGGGCGAAATACCGCTTCTGATTATCGAAATGATATCTCCCTCATAATCGGGTATTTCCGCAGGCTCACTATTATTGCTTTCCAGCTGATCTTCCATGATCTCATCCAGCTTTTCGTTTTCCAAAGCCATTTGATCCCTCCGTTCAATAGTTTGCTTTTTCGGAGCAACGGTCTTTGGCGTAAAGACAAAAAAATCCTGTCAGCCTCGGGCATAACAGGAAAAGACGCATATCAACACACAGGTATCACACCAAGCGATCAACAGTTATCGCCTGCGCAGCACCCTTGTTTTCATGCATTTTTTGCCGCCATCGCCCGCAACTATCACTGTTGGTCACTCAGATCACCTCTCTTATTCTCTCAATTCATACATATATATTATAACACCATTCTATGCCCGTGTCAACAGCTTTGCCAATGTTATTTTATAGCATTCACGCATTTTAGCACCGCAGGAAAAATTTGCTCAAATATTTGCAAAGCTCTTGAAATCGGGAGAATAATAGTGTATAATGATTATGTAGACTTATTTTCAGATGAAGGCGGTGAATATATGGCTGAGCCGGTGAACTACGAGGGAAAGCTGGGCTCTAACGAGCTTATCACATTCTCAACTCTCGCACTTGCGCTTGCAAACGACTACGAGAGCATTTATTATATCAACACCGAGAACGACAACTACGTTGAATACGGCATGATAGGTGAAAACAAAAAGCTGACTGTGCTTTCAAAGGGCGATGATTTTTTCCTTGATGTTACATACAACGTGCCAAGGCTCGTTTATGAACCTGACAGAGAATCGTTCCTGCTGTTTTTCAACAAGCGTGCCATGCTTGAACAGCTTGAAAACGGCAAAGCATATACTATGAATTACCGTCTTATCAAAGATGACGGCTTTATGTATTACCAGCTCAAAGCTATCAGCAGTGACAGCAACAGCATTATCGTCGGCGTGCGAAATGTTGATGAGCAGGTGCGCCGTGAAAAGTTAGCCGCTGCGGAAAGCAGGATATTCGCAGAGATATCCATGGCGCTCTCCAGCAGATACGAGGTAATATACTATATAGATACGCAGACCAATCATTATACCGAGTATTCCTCGAGCAAGGAATATTCGCAGCTGGGCGTAAATAAAATGGGACAGGATTTCTTTGCTACGGCTATGCATGATATACAGCTTTATATAGATCCCGAGGACAGGGAGCGTATGATGAAAGCCGTAGACAAGAACAGTCTGCTTGATGCTCTTAGCCAGACTGGTATGGTGTCGTACACATACAAACAACTGCTCGACGGACGTTCGCAGTATGTAACAATGAACATAGTACGCCCTAAAAACGATATCAACAGGATCGTGATCGGCGTGCTCAATGTTGATAAGCAGGTGCGGCGTGAACAGGCTGCGCTGGCTGAGAGCGAAACTTACAGCAAAATAGTAAATGCACTTGCAAAAAGATATGAGGTCATCTACTATGTTGACCTTGGAAATGATAACTATCAGGAATACAGCGCCAGTGAAAAATATGCCAAGCTGAAGGTCGGCGCTTCGGGAGAGGATTTCTTCGCAGATACGCAGGAAAATATGAAAAAGGATATTTACAGCGAGGATTATCCGATGATGGCAAAGGCGATGGAAAAGCAGCAGTTTATGCACGATCTGAACGAAACGGGCAGCACATCTATCACATACCGCCTCATGCTCGATAACAGACCGCAGTATGTGACGCTTTTCGCTATACGTCCCGCAGAGGATTCGCAGCACGTTATCATCGCAGTTTCAAATATCGATGTCGCTAAGCAAAGAGAAATGGAATTCCGTGCGGCGCTTGGCAACGCTATGGATATGGCTAACAGAGATGCACTTACAAAGGTCAAGAACAAGCACGCATATACTCACGCAGCAAACGACCTCAACGGCGAGATCGCTGCAAAGAGGAATATGGAATTTGCGCTGGCAGTGCTGGATATAAACGGGCTGAAAAACATCAACGATACACGAGGTCACCGTGTGGGCGATGAGTATATCAAAAGCTGCTGCAGGATAATCTGCTCCACATTCAAGCACAGCCCTGTTTTCAGGATAGGCGGCGATGAGTTCGCAGTTATCCTTACGGGAGAGGATTTTGAAAGGCGTGAGGAGCTGACAGCTTCGTTCAGCGAGATAATGATGAGCAATAAGGAGCGTGGGCTGGCTACGCTCGCACTGGGTATTGCCGCATTTGACAGCTCAAAGGACAGTTCCGTTGAAACCGTGTTTGAGCGTGCGGATAATGCAATGTACGAAAATAAGCACCTGTTTAAATCAGAGCATTTTTGAAAACACCTGCCCGGGAGCATTAAACTGTTCCCGGGTATTTTTGTGCATTATTTTTTAAAAGAATCCCTGCGGTAAATCAGAATTAAGTTTATTACAAACTTTAAGATGTG
>DFFV01000007.1 GCA_002371625.1 Ruminococcus sp. UBA3767 | reverse complement strand
GAGGTAGCGAGTTCGAGCCTCGTAAGCCGCTTATGCGGGCTTAGTTCAACGTTAGAATACCTTTCTTCCTGAAAGGAGAAGTGAGTTTAATTCTTGCAACCCGCTCCAAGCAGAGATGTCGTGAAAACGGCATCTCTTTTTTTCTGTTTCCGCAGGCTGCAAGGGCAATAAAAAAGCTGTACCCGAAAGGATACAGCTCTTGTTTATATTCCGTTATTATTTCTTTGACTCAAGGAATCCCCAGACACCTGCTGCAATGATAGCAAGAGAAGAAAGGAAGAACAGCCAAAGACCGATTCCTGTTGTGAGAACGGAACCCTTTGAAGCGATATCAATTATCCACCATATAAAGATGAGACCACCTGCAGCTATAACGCCGATATGCTTCTTTATGATGATGAAGAAGATAGCACAAAGAACGAACAACAGAAGTAAAATGTTGTATATCGCATGCCTTGTTTCCCAAAGGTTGCCACCTACAGAAACTTTGATAATGGACGAAACAGAATACTTGTAGTTTGGCAGGAATGTGCTGATGAGCAACAAAAGTGCGCCTGCCCAACCGATGATCTGCTGAATGGTAACAACCGGCTTTTTAAAGAATGCTAACATATCATTTATCATGTTAGAAGGATTAAAATCGAACTGATCGTTCGAGCTGCCGCCTGCATTACCTGTTGGCTGACCGAAACCGCCCTGGTTCATTGGTGCCTGCTGCTGACCTAATGGTGCACCACAAGATGAGCAGAACGGGCTGCCGTCCGGAACCTGTGTTCCGCATTTTGGACAAAACATAATACTACCCCTTTTCATGTTGATTGACGAGTATTTTTTGACAGACATTCGTCTTAATAGATTATATCATTTATTTTCACACTTTACAATGCTAATTATGCAAAATCGGCATTTTTCACAATAGCCAAGCATTTTTTTGCAACATTACAACAAAAATTGTACATACTTTTTTTCGTTATTCCCAGTTTTTCCATACCTCAGGACAGAAGCCTACCGTTGCGAGCCTGCCGCTGCGAACTATCGGCGCAGCTATGATCTGTGGGTTTTCAAGCAGCTTTTCCTGCTTTTCAGCCTGCGTGCCAAGGTAGCGGAAAAGCGTGGCAGCTTCGCCCTTTGCCTTTGCATCAAGCAGCGTGTCTATGTCCTTTACAGCCGCAAGTACACTTGTGAATTCACCCTTGCTCATGCCCTTTGAGTTGAGGTCTATGTACTGAAAGCTGATCCTGCGTTCCTTGAACCAGCGCTGAGCCTTTTTGGTGTCAAACGATGACGAGCGCCCGAATATCTGGATGTTCATGCAAGTATCTCCCCGTTTTTGCATTCCATATAAATAGTGAAAGGTCCTTCGTTCACAAGGCTTACCCTCATCTCTGCGCCAAAAACACCGCCCTCGACCTTTCCGTTTATCTTCTCGGCGCACTTTTGCATAAACAGCTCATAAAGGCGTTTAGCCTCGCCGGGATCGCCTGCCCCGAGGAATGAGGGCCTGTTTCCGTGGCTGCAATCTGCCAGCAGGGTGAACTGCGAAACTGCAAGTATATCGCCGCCCACATCATTTATCGAAAGGTTGGTCTTGCCGTTCTCGTCGGAAAAAATACGCAGCTTTGATACCTTGTCAGCGAGCTTTTCACAGTCCGCATCGGTGTCGTCCTTGTGCGCACCGAAAAGTATCATAAAGCCCTTTTCGATCTCTCCTGTGGTCTTTCCCTCAACAGTCACATCAGCGTGACTCACTCTCTGAATTATCACTTTCATTTCTATGTCTCCTTTTTAAGTATTTTGTCACAGCATCAAAGATGATACCATACAAGCCCTGCGTTGTCAAGCATCGGTTCAAAACAGCTTTATATCATAGTAGTACCTGTATTTTTCACCTTTTTCCAGCTTTATTGCATTCGGCTTGTTCTCAATCGCCTCAAAGTCGTCATCGTAAAAGGTCGGAACGCTCGTCCACGGTTCAAGGCATACAAATTGTGCCCTGTCGTCACCTGTGGGGGACCACACGGTTATGCAGTCACTTACCGGGTACTCCAGCCGCACATAACTTCCGCCGTTTTTTGATCTGAGAGAGACAGCCTTTGAATTGGGGTAGTTCAGCGGTATAGAATCGTTGTCGAACAGCGCCCTTGTCATATCCAGCCTTTTGCCGTATTCCACAAGCGTTACCGTTTCATCGCCTATCTTCTGTGTAATGTGCTCGTCCTCGTCGAACTCAACGTAGTAGTCGTCAAAGCTGTCGCCCTCGTTGAGCGGGCAGTTGAACGCAGGGTGCGCACCGAGGTAGAAATACATATCCTCATCGCCCGTGTTTGTAACAAAGTTCTCAACACGTAGGCAATTGCCGCTGATAGTGTACTTGACATCAAGGCAGAATTTGTAGGGGTACTGAGCAAGCGTCTGTTCATTCTCGCATAGCCTGAAGCTGAGCGAATCATCGCTGTGCCCCGTGGATTCGAACTCCATATCCCTTGCAAATCCGTGGTTTGCCTTCAT